>CAIOSU010000393.1 GCA_903861055.1 uncultured bacterium | reverse complement strand
CTCCATCATTACTTGGTTCAACACGTTTTTGCAAATAACCGAAAGTTTGATTTTCGGAGAAACGTTGTAGGCCATGCGCAAATCAAGCAAGGTATTTCCACGCTCATTTTTCTCGCGGAATTCTTTCAAGCCAGAAAAAGCTTTAGTGTTCAACTGGGTGCTTTCAAAGTCGATGATAAATTGGCTTACGAATAGGTAATCCACATTTTCCATAAAGCTAGTATACTGCACGCTTACGCCAAATTCAAATTTCTTCACACCAATTTGGGCATCCAATTTCACGGTATGCCTGAAACGGTATTTAAGAATATTGTTTGAAGAAGATGAAGTACCAGCGTAGGTAGGCGCTCCATCGCGAGATGCTTGGGCAATAATTGCAGGGCCACCGTCGGCATTGGTAAGGCTCAGGGTATCGTTCCAGTTCAATGATTTTGGATCGATGTAGGTGTAACCTGCTAAGATTTGAAGCGGGAATTTGTTTGCAATCTCACCTTGTCCTATCAAAGTTAACTCAGCACCCATAATGCGGGTATCACCAATGTTTTGGGAGCTAAAGCCCAAACCAAACAATGAAGCACTAGCTGGGCCAAATTGGCCGAAGGTGAACTCCATCATGTTGTCATATTGGTTAATGAAACCAGCAAGATCGACATAACCTAACCATTTACCTATCTTAACACCTTGTTTGATACCAATCTCGGCGCTCCATCCTTTTTCGGGCTCAAGTCCTGGGTTTGGATAAATGCCTATACCGCCAACGTTGGTGTTGATGAATTTCTCGGCAATGGTAGGGAAACGGTATCCTTGACCCCACGATGCGCGGATAAAGGTTGCTTCGGCAGCTTGGTAGTTCAAACCAGCGCGGAATACAGGTAATGCGTCGCTGGTAAAGGTATCGATACGGAAATACTCGTAACGCACGCCAAAACCGAAGGTTAACTTCTCAAAGAATTTTTTCTCCACTTGAGCATACACTGCGACGTTGCTACCACTGTGAGCACCAACCAATGAAGAATCAGCTGGCGCACCACCTGGAGGACGCACATCAGCATAGTAACCGGCAACTCCACTTACTACATTCAAACCAATGTTTGCAAACCTACGTTGGTATTGAAACTCACCGTAGAACAATTGTGGTAAAGAACCTTGACCAGTGTTGTTGGTGTTTAGCGCGTTAAAATAACGAGCAGTTAGTTTATATCGGTTGTCACGTTTGTCAAAATAAGTAACAAACGGGTCGGCTGTGAAACGTAATGTTGAGTATTCTGAAATGGTACCTGGCAGTGGACGGTATGCAGCGCTATCCGCGCCATCCCAAAGGAAGAAGGTGCTACCAGTACTGTTGTAGGCGTTCAAGTTGATACCGTATGATAGGCCAGCTACTTTTTTAGGCCTATGGCGCAATTTGATACTGGTGCGCACTTCTTGGTTGCTACCACCTTCCAAATGGCTTTTGGTTGCATTAAAGCTGGCACTCATTACAAAATCCCACTGTCCAAATTTATGACGGTGCACAATGTTACCACCGCCAAAAAGGGGTTGGTTACGGCCCCACCAAATATATTGGCCTTGGTTAGGGTTTTCGGTAAAGCCTGTGTACATAATAACCTTGGTATACGGCTCGTTTTTGGGCCAAGCAGTTACCACGTTTATTACACCATTCAATGCCGAAGAGCCGTATAGTGCCGATGCGGCACCCTTAACTACTTCTACTTGCTCTACGTTTTCGGTAGGTATAAAGCTCCATTTTACGTCGGCAGCATCGGCAGTAAGTAGCGGAATGTCGTCAACTAACACCAATACGCGGCTACCAGCTCCATAGCTCCAGCCGCTACCACCACGAATGTTGGCTTGGCCATCCACTATAGTTACACCTGGCACTTTCTCCATGGCCTCATCCATATCAAAAGCACTAGAGTTATCAATAATGTTTCGGTTCAATACTTCCACCGTAACAATTTCTTCTCCTAATGCTTTTGCGAATTTACCACCTACTACCGTAGTGATGCCCAATACTTGGGTTTGGGTAGCTGCTTTGTGGTTCTGAACCGTTTCTTGCCCCGAGGTGATGGTTACGGTGTAAGAGGCAGCGGTATACCCTACATTAGAAAACTTGATTTCGTGAGTGCCGGCGGGCAACGATAGTGTGTATACTCCATCAAAATCGGTTGTAGTGCCAGTGCCGTTTGGACCGGCTATAGCGGCGAACGGAACCGGCTCGCCAGTAGCGGCATCGGTAAATTTACCCGTAAGCGTGCCATTTTGTGCCCAAGCAGTGCCGAAACACAGCATTAAAACAGAAATAAGCAGACTTGATCTAAAAGTGCTCATAATTGTACGGTTAGTTAAGTAAGAGGGTTAATTTTTATAAGGGGTTTAAATCTTTTTTAATCTTCTTGGCTATAAATAAAAGCTTAATGTTCTGTTCATCTTGTTTTGAAGTTGACAAAGATAATTTTCTTTTCCAAAAAACACACCTCGGTAACAATTTAGACTCAAAATGTTACACTTCTACTATTGTCTCCGGTAGCAATAACTGTTCTATGTGGCTAAAGCCATCTGCTGTAACATAATTATTGCCATGGTTTTTTTGAAAAAATGCTATTTTTACCGCTCGCACATTTCAAACATAAATTTATGCATAAAGTAATTATACTCCTCCTTGTTGTATTGGTTAGTTTTGGCAACGCAATTGCCCAATCTTGTGCTACTTGCAATATCGATTCGTTGGCGTTATCTCCAGCCAGTAATTACCCCGACGGAGCCCTATATCCCGATCCTTTTCCTACCATAACCCAAGGCGTAGCATACGATACCAGTATTACTTATGTAATGCCTAAAAGCTACGATACCGGTATACCAGGTGTAGGAGTAGTAAATGTGGACCAAGTAAAGATAAGCAGTGTATCGGGCTTGCCGAGCGGATTAACTTGGACGTGCAATGTGCCCAACTGTACTTTTTTTCCGCAGCAGAACCAGTATGGCTGTGTGCGTATCTGTGGCACCAGCTTTGCGCCTCCGGGTACTTATGCTGTCACCATAACTGTTATAGGCACTGCCTTGGGCATACAACAGCCTATCACTTTCGATTTGGAAGTAGATGTAGTGCAAGGGGCTGTTAATACTGGTAGTTTTACGGCTAACAATACTTCTGGTTGCGATAGTGTAACGGCCTCATTTGAAGCCATAATTGATGGCACCCCAAACCCAACTACCTATTCTTGGAGTTTTGGTAACGGAAACACCAGCACTAGCAAAATACCACCTACCCAAACGTACACCACCCCCGGTACTTACCCGGTTGTGTTAGAAACCAACATTGGTAACTTAAGGCTTACTGCCCTATCGCTTACCTCAGTAAATGAGAACTGGGAAGATGCGGCCCTTGAATGTAATGATGTGATACCGATTGTAAACTTACCCCAGTGCGCTGCCAACACCAAGCCCGACCTATTAATAAGGGTGTACGACGGTAGCTCAAACCTTGTTTATACCACATCGGAAAAAACAGACCAAAACCCAACGGTAAGTTGGAGCGGTATTGCTGTTGATATAACCAACGGCCCTTACACCATCCAGATTTATGATATTGATCTTATCGGTGAAGACTTTATCGGTACATTTTCGTTGACTAATCTTACAGTTGGTACCAACAATTTTAGTGGCAACCTTACCAGCGGCAGCTATACCTTTGCCTTTGTGCCTACCGTAACTTATACCGATACCGTAAATGTAGAGGTGTTTGCCACCCCAGCGGCACCAGTGCTTACTAATATTGAGGGCATCAATTCTTTTTGCCAAGGCGATAGCGTAACACTAGTTTCGAGTACTGCAGATACATATCAGTGGATTAAAGACGGCATTGAAATAGCCGGCGCTAACGATTCGTTGCTGGTAGTGAATGCCAGTGGCGCATACGGCGTGAAAATTACGGTTGGAGCAGGTGGCTGTATTGCCGAAGCCGACGTGTTGGATACTATTACGGTAAATGCTAATCCTGGTATTCCTAATGTATCTTACACCGCATCGTTGAACAGGCTTACCACCAACAACAGTGGTAGCAACAGCCGCCAATGGTATTACAATGGGCAACCAATACCGGGTGCCACCGATGGTTTCTACAGCGACCCAGTTGCTGGAGTGTATACATTAGAGTTTACCAATTCGGCCGGTTGCAAGAGCCTATCAGCGCCGTTTACTTTTACCAGCGTTGCCAACCTAGGCGACAATACCTTGGACTTTAATCTTTACCCAAACCCAACCAAGGGCTTGGTAAGTTTGCAGGTAGGCACTGTAAACAGCCCAGTTATCTGCAATGTATATAGTGTAGTGGG
>CAIOSU010000392.1 GCA_903861055.1 uncultured bacterium | reverse complement strand
GAGCAAGTATCGGGTTTTGGAAGAGAAAAACTACAACGCTACGGCAATACCTTTGCCCTCAGTATCCGGAAGTTTATAGTGCAAGCTACCGATATGGGCATCAAAAAAGTAAAAGGAGCGACTTACCTAGCTACCCTAGATTTGTTTGAATCAAACAAATCACCCTTTGAAATAGCCCAGCAGCGCCAAATTGCTGAAGGTACCGTATTTGGCCACTTAGCCAAACTAGTTGAAGACGGACATGAGTTAGACCTTGACAGGGTGCTAACCAACGATGAAAGGGCTTCGGTGTTAAAAGCTTGGCAGCTATGCGGCAAGCCCGAGGAAATAGCCCCAGTGTTTGAAATGCTAGGCGAATCGGTTTTCCCGAGCAAAATAAGGCTGATAATAGCGGAGCATTTAAGCAAGGGCAAATAACCCTGCTGCAACATTTTTTCGTTTCGGTAACTTAGTTACCCTATATTGGGTTAGTGTTTTTAAATACTATCCCCCCATTGCAACCAATCATGGAACAATTAGCAAACATTAAATCTATTTTTCCTGGGCTCGAACCTGAGTTGCTGCAACAACTAACCGATAAGGCAATACTGAAAGAAGTGAATGAAGGGGAAACTATTATCAGCACGGGCCAGTACATTCGTTCCACTATGTTGCTTTTAGATGGTTTGATAAAAGTATACAGGGAAGATGACGAAGGCAATGAATTTTTGATGTACTACCTTGAACCGGGCGAAGCCTGCGCTCTAAGCATATTGTGTGCGGCCCAGCAAGAAAAAAGCGAGATAATGGCTAAGGCTGTGAAGGACAGCACGCTCATGCTAGTGCCGGTTGAACAAACCGAAATGTGGATGAACGAATACAAAAGCTGGTACCGCTTTGTGGTGAGCACCTACCGTTCTCGTTTTGAAGAACTACTTCAAACCCTTGACAGCATTGCCTTTAAAAGCCTCGATGAAAGATTGTTATTTTACCTGAAACGCCACCTTGATATCAACGGTCCGCGTATTGAACTTTCGCACCAACAAATTGCCGAAGAACTTAACAGCAGTAGGGAGGTTATTTCGAGACTGTTGAAGAAACTAGAGCAGCGCGGATTGGTTACACTTCATCGTAACGTTATCGAAATTCCGCACCCCGAGAAGCTAATTTAGCAGGTGTGACGTAAGTCACTATCCTGCGCGAAAATATGCTGCAACTTTGCCCTCACTATGGCAATAACGTTGATACTAGGATACATTGCAGCAGTAGTTATAGGCATATCGCTGGGCCTAATAGGTGGCGGTGGCTCAATACTCACTGTACCCATACTGGTATATTTAATGGGCATTCCGCCGGTTTACGCCACGGCATATTCACTGTTTATCGTGGGCCTTACAAGTTTGGTAGGCAGTACCGTATACTATCGCAAAGGGTTAGTTGATTTAAAAACTGCCATTATTTTTGGTATGCCGGCCATTGCAGCGGTATATGCCACCAGGCGTTTCCTAATTCCTGCCATACCCGACGAACTTTTTAATATTGGCTCACTTGCCATTACTCGGGGCTTACTGTTAATGTTGCTCTTTGCGGCATTGATGATATTTGCGTCCATTTCCATGATTCGTAACAAAAAGCCAAAGCCCGCAAAACTTACCTTTGATGGCAAACGCCACTTCAACTACCCGGCCATACTTGCCGAAGGTGCTATTGTAGGCACGCTTACAGGTCTGGTAGGCGCAGGAGGTGGATTCTTAATTATTCCAGCCCTGGTATTGTTTAGCGGATTGGATATGAAAATGGCGGTTGGTACTTCGCTGCTCATTATCGCCGCCAAATCGTTGCTAGGCTTTATGGGCGATGTAGGCAACCCCGAACTTACTATTGATTGGCAATTGCTTGGCATTTTTTCCACCTTGGCCGTGTTAGGCTCGTTTGTAGGCATTAAATTATCTGATAAGGTAAGTGCTGATAGCTTGAAAAAAGGCTTCGGGTGGTTCGTGCTGGCCATGGGAGTTTATATCATGATAAAAGAATTGATAGGCTGATAAGGAAAACAATTACCCTACTAAATTAGTAGAGTTTTAAATTACTTGTTACTTTTACAAAACGATTAAAAATCAAACAACTATGAAAGTTGAACAAATATATACCGGATGCCTAGCTCAAGGTGCATACTACATTGAAAGCAATGGCGAGGCTGTAATTATTGACCCACTACGCGAGGTGCAGCCTTACATTGAAAAAGCAGAAAAAGACGGTGCCAAAATAAAGTACGTGCTCGAGACGCACTTTCATGCCGATTTCGTATCGGGCCACGTGGATTTGGCTAAGGAAACTGGCGCTAAAATTGTATTTGGACCCAATGCAAAACCAACCTTTGATTGCCATGTAGCCACCGATGGAGAAGAACTAAAAGTAGGCGACATAACCCTTAAAGTGCTGCACACTCCAGGACACACCATGGAGAGTACTACCTACCTTTTAAGAAACGAACTAGGTAAAGACTATGCATTATTTACTGGCGATACTTTGTTTATAGGCGATGTGGGTCGTCCTGACTTGGCAGCCAAAAGCCACTTGACTGTAGAAGATTTGGCAGGTCATTTATATGACTCACTACGCAACAAGTTAATGCCTTTGGCCGATGAAATATTGGTGTACCCTGCACACGGTGCTGGTTCGGCTTGTGGCAAAAACATGAGCAAGGAGACTTGGGATACCTTGGGCAACCAAAAGAAATTTAACTATGCCCTGCGTGCCGATATGACCAAAGAGGAGTTCATTAAAGAAGTCACCGATGGCTTATTACCGCCACCAGGCTACTTTCCGCTAAACGTGAAAATGAACAAAGAAGGCTATGATAGTATAGCCGATGTGCTGAGCCGTGGCTTACAAGCGCTTTCGCCTGATGCCTTTGAGGCTGCCGCCAACGAGACTGGAGCTTTGGTATTGGATACCCGCAAACCGGAAACGTTTGTCAAAGGATTTATTCCAAACGCAATTTCTATTGGTGTTGATGGTGGGTTTGCCCCTTGGGTAGGAGCACTGATACCCGATATTAAACAACCTCTTTTATTAGTGACCGAGCCCGGCCGAGAAGAAGAGGTGGTAACCCGACTTGCCCGTGTAGGGTATGATTTTGCTTTCGGCTTTTTGGATGGAGGATTTGATGCTTGGAAAGAATCGGGCAAAGAGGTTGACACCATTGAATCTATCTCGGCTACTCAATTTGAAACACTGCAAAAGGGCCATAGCCTTGAAGTGATAGATGTGCGCAAACCTGGCGAATACCAGAGCGAACACGTAAAGAGCGCCCTTAACTTGCCACTCGATTTTATCAACAATCATTTGGCCGAGTTTAAGAAAGACCGCACCCTTTATTTACACTGTGCGGGCGGTTATCGCTCGGTTATTGCGGCTTCAATATTGAAAGCCCGCGGATGGGACAATTTGGTAAACATTGAAGGCGGCTTTAAGGCTATTGCCGATACCGGCATTGAACGCACGGAGTACGTTTGCCCGTCAACTTTGAAGTAAATTTTTGCTAAATCAACAATTAATAAGTCAAAAACAAAATAAAATGTTTAAACAAATATGGAACCTATTAAAAGGTAGTAGCAACCCTAACGACCTTTCTGGCGCCGATTTCAAAGCAAAATTTACAGAAACCCCAAATGCAGTAATGCTTGATGTGCGCACCAAAGCTGAAGTTAGCAGCGGTGTTTTGAAAGGGGCTAAAAACATTGACTTCTTCTCTTCAAGCTTTAAAACGGAAGTACAGAAACTGGATAAAAACAAAACCTACTTTGTCTATTGCCGCAGTGGCAACCGCAGCAGCCAAGCCTGTGGTGTAATGGAGCAATTGGGATACAAAACCTTCAATTTGGTAGGTGGCATTGGTGCCTGGCCCAAATAAAAATCCCCGATTGAGGCTTGATTAAAATAGGCAAGGTGCAAGTGGCATTTTGATAGCAAATATCAGGGCTATGCTGCAACTTTTTCTAGGTCAATCAGGTTTCATAATCATCCTATTTTTAATACAACCATTCTTCAACAATCAATAATACTCTCCAATTAATGATTGAATTTATTAGCCAGCCTTGGCCTTGGTATATTAGTGGCACGGCCATAGCAGTAGTGATGTTTCTGCTCGTGTTTTTTGGTAAAAATTTTGGGTTCTCCTCAAACTTTAGGCATTTATGTGCCGCTTGCGGAGGTGCCAGATTTAGCGATTTTTTCGATTACGATTGGCGTTCTTACTCGTGGAGCCTTTTGTTTCTTGTCGGAACAATTGGTGGAGGCTGGATAGCCAGCAATTTCCTCACCTCGAACGAAGGCGTGCAAATTTCAGAAGCAACCATAGCCGACCTCCAAAACCTTGGTATATCGGCCCCATCTGGTCTGCAACCTGACGAAGTTTTCGGATTGCATAACGTTTTTACCACCCCGGTGCTCATTTTAGTGGTATTGGGTGGTTTTTTGGTTGGCTTTGGTACTCGTTGGGCGGGTGGTTGCACATCGGGTCATGCTATCAGCGGCCTCAGCAATTTGCAGGTACCATCACTTATTGCAGTTATTGGTTTCTTTATCGGCGGACTCATAACTACCCATCTGCTGCTGCCATTAATATTCTAAACTTAACTTCGCTCTCCGCAAAAATGAAAGGTATAAAATTTGTTCTAGTAGGCATCTTGTTTGGTATCATCATGTCAAAGTCAGAAGCCATTTCTTGGTACCGGATTCAAGAGATGTTCCGTTTTCAATCATTTCACATGTTCGGCATCATTGGGGTTGCGGCAGTACTAGGTGCCATTGGCACGGCGCTGATAAAAAAATACAACCTCAAAGACATTGGTGGCGAACCCATCAAATTTGCACCAAAAGAAGCTGGGTGGAAACGCTACCTATACGGGGGTACCATTTTTGGCCTCGGTTGGGCCATGACAGGTGCTTGCCCAGGGCCTATGTTTGTGAGCTTGGGCTATGGATATTGGATGTTTGCGCTAGCTATACTCACAGCTGCCCTCGGCACTTTTGTTTATGGTTTGGTGAAGGATAAACTGCCCCATTAAAAGTGAGTTTGTTTTAACTGCAAACACAAAAAACAATGACGGATACCAAACAACATTGGGAGAAAGTGTTTAGTACCAAATTACCTGAAGAGGTTAGTTGGACGGAAGCCGTTCCACTTACGTCGCTCTCGCTTATTCATAATACTGGTGTTTCCAAAATGGCCCCTATTATTGACATCGGTGGCGGTGATAGTAAATTAGTAGACAACCTATTAGCCGAAGGCTATACTGATGTAACGGTTTTAGATATATCGGGCGAAGCCCTTAAAAGGGCAAAAGCTCGATTGGGCAATGCCGCTGCGAAAGTACAATGGATTGAAAGCGACATTAAAAGCTTCATACCTTCTCGTGCTTATGCCGTTTGGCACGATAGGGCGGCTTTCCACTTCCTTACTGAAGAAAGCGACATTAAGCGGTATGCGGAAACAGTAAGCGAATTTGCTTCTCCACATTTAATTATCGCTACCTTCTCCGAATCTGGGCCTGAAAAATGTAGTGCATTACCTGTAAGCCGTTATAACGAACAAGGCATGTTTAATGTGTTTGGCAAGCATTTTAATTTGATCAATAGTTTTGCCGAAAATCATATCACCCCGTTTAATACGATACAAAACTTTCGGTTCAATCTTTTTGCCCATAAACTAGCATAAACTATAATACTTCTGAAATTTAAGTCTGCCAATTTGGGCATGCTCTTACCCCATCAATTTTACTATCTGGTATAGTTCGCTTTTAAAAGAGTCGAAAGGTTTACCAGCATATTAACGTTTTGTCCTAATAATTATCATTTCAAAAATAAATATCAAAGCATCCCCAATCGGCATTTTTTTCATATACCTATTCCTGTTTCTCTACTGAATAGTTAAAAAATCTTCCAGAACTTATACTTTAAGTACAGGAAAATTAGCTAAATTACTGCTTGTAACTAGTCCGCAACAACCCGAATCAGAATTATGAAAAGTTCTATTTTACTATTCCTGCTACTTGCAATCACTACTCTAACTTTCGCCCAAACGCCTAAAGGTATTCAATACCAAGCCGTGTTAAGAGACGGCCAAGGTGCAATTTTGCCAAATCAATTAATCAACTTGAAGTTAAGTGTAGTTGATAGTTCTCAAGCTATACCTATAGTTTTTGAAGAAGTACACAAAACAACGACTAACAATCTTGGCTTGTTTTCGATAGTAATTGGTGAAGGAGTGCCCGTTACTGGCACCTTAGGGGGTATAAACTGGAATAACGGAAACCAATGGTTCCGCACCGAGGTAGACTTAACCAATAGTTTCGTGTTTACCTTTTTGGGGCAATTCAAGTTTTGGAGTGTGCCGTATGCGTTGGTTGCTGAACGTGCATTGAACGTAAACGACGCCGATGCCGACCCAACCAATGAGTTGCAGCGTCTTACATACTTTAACGATACACTGCGATTGAGTGGCAATAATTCCTTTGTCATTATTCCTTCGGGCGGTGGTGGAAGCAGTGGCCCTACCGGCCCCACTGGCCCTGCTGGTGCAAACGGAGCAAATGGCCTTACCGGCGCAACAGGTGCTACTGGAGCTACTGGTACTAACGGTGCTACGGGTGCAACAGGCGCTACTGGAGCTGCTGGTACTAACGGTGCCGCAGGCGCAACAGGTGCAACGGGTGTAACAGGTCCACAAGGTCTTATAGGTTTAACAGGCGCTACCGGTGCAACAGGAACAGCTGGTGCAACGGGTGCAACGGGCGCAACTGGCGCAACAGGTGCTACAGGTGATACTGGTCCACAAGGTCTTATAGGTTTAACAGGTCCAACAGGCGCTACTGGAGCTGCTGGTGCTAACGGTGCCGCTGGCGCAACAGGTGCAACGGGCGTAACAGGTGATACTGGTCCACAAGGGCTTATAGGTTTAACCGGTGCTACCGGTGTTGACGGCGCTGCTGGTGCAACAGGTGCAACGGGCGCAACAGGTGCAACAGGTGATACTGGTCCACAAGGTCTTATAGGTTTAACCGGTGCTACCGGTTTTGACGGCGCTGCTGGTGCAACAGGTGCAACGGGCGCACCTGGTGCAACAGGAACAGCTGGTGCTGCAGGTGCAACAGGCGCAACGGGTGCTACAGGTACTGCTGGAACTGCGGGTGCAACGGGTGCCACTGGTGCAACGGGTGCTACAGGTGATACTGGTCCACAAGGTCTT
>CAIOSU010000391.1 GCA_903861055.1 uncultured bacterium | reverse complement strand
TTAAAAACATCATAGTCAATATCAAACTGTTTTAGCAGTTGAGTAGCTATGTTGTCGGGGTTCTTTAATATTGATAATAACAAATGCTCAGTACCAATAACATCGCTTTTCAACACTTTGGCTTCTAAAACGGTTATTTTCAATACCTTTTCTGCTTGCTTCGTTAAGGGCAAACTACCAGCGTTGTAGGCGTTTTTGGCCACCTTATCTCGAATAGCTTCTTCTACGTTCTTGCGAAGACGAGGAACATCAACATCCAATGATTTCATAACACGTATTGCCATACCTTCACCCTCGCGGATGAGGCCTAACAATAAATGCTCTATACCAATATAGTCGTGTCCTAAACGGAGCGCCTCTTCCCTACTGAAGGAAATAACTTCTTTAACCCTGGGCGAAAATTTTGAATCCATATCCCTTCTGTGTGTATAAAAATTGTGCCATACTGCAAACCACGACAAATTGTCTAAATGTTTTAACCGTCAATAGGTATCCCAAGTTACAAAAGTAATATGGCAATGTAAACAAAAGCTTTACTAAGGTAGGCCTAGCCTGCCGTTTTGCCAAATATCTATACTCGGGGTTATCCACAAATATTAGGTTGACAGATAAAATTATTGTATTATTAGCCAATCAAGCCAAAAAGTACTAATTTTATGGCGGAAACATACTGATAACGCAGGAACCACCAATGAAGTTTAGCATAGACAAGAAAGATAAGTATTGCCTTTTCAAGCTTGAGGACGAAAAGCTCAACACCTTGAACGCGCCGAAATTGAAATCGGAATTGGTGATATTGAATGCCAGCGGAGTAAGGAACATTATCCTTGACCTTTCAGACGTTAATTTTGTCGACTCTTCTGGGTTGAGTGCCATTCTTATTGGCAATCGCTTGTGCAAGAACGTGAATGGTTCTTTTGTTGTTACCCGTATGAACGATTATGTATCTAAGTTGATCAAAATTTCCCAGCTCGATTCCATTCTCAACATTATGCCTACCATTGAAGAGGCTGCTGATTTTGTATTGATGGAAGAATTAGAGCGGGATTTGAAAGGAAACTAATGAATGACCTTTGAGGTAACCATTCTTGGTAGCAACTCTGCAATACCTGCCAACGGCAGGAACCCTACTAGCCAAGTGCTTAATTTTAACGAACGTTTGTTTTTAATTGACTGTGGCGAAGGCACTCAGATGCAGTTTAATAGGTACAAAATCCGTTTCCACAAAATAAATCGCATCTTTATTAGCCACTTGCATGGCGACCACTTTTTTGGACTCATAGGGTTGATAACTTCTTACAACCTAAATCATCGAACCGCTCCATTGCATATTTATGGCCCCGAAGGCTTAGATGAAGTCATAAACGTGCAATTACGGTACTGTAGCCGGCAGATAGATTTCGAAATTGTATTTCATATTTTCGAGCCACAAAATGGTGCCATAGTATTTGAGGATATGACCATGAAGGTTACCTCGTTGAGCATGATCCACCGCATTCCATGTTCAGGCTTTATTTTCACGGAGAAGTTTGCAGAGCAAAACATCCGTAAAGAAAAGATAAAGCAATATAAAATTCCTTTCGAAGCTATAGGTGACATAAAAAAAGGTGCCGATTTGCAATTAGAAGATGGCACTATAATACCCAATGCTGAACTCACATTGCCACCACCTAAAGCAAGAAGCTATGCTTTTTGCACGGACACTTTATACAATGAGGAAATGCTACCACACTTGCAAGGTGTAAACCTCTTGTATCACGAATCAACTTTTGATAAGACCCGCGCTGAGCGTGCTTTGGAAACATTTCACTCCACTGCTGAACAAGCTGCCGAGATTGCTAGAAAAGCACAAGTGTATAAACTGATAATTGGCCACTTCTCGTCGCGGTATCATGAATACGATTTGGAGAATTTGCTAAAAGAAGCCCAAGCTGTTTTTCCAAGTACCCAGCTGGCATTGGAAGGCTACACATTCCCAATAGAAAGAGTTTAAAACGTACCTACCCTAGTTGCCAGGTTTCAAATGAAACACGGCTCCCTCTAGCGATTCATGTACGCGAATTTGACAAGTCAATCGGCTTTTGCTGTTAGTAAAGGGAATGTTATCCAGCGTATCCGCTTCATCATCTCCGATGGGGAAAAGACTGGTATCGCCATCGACAAAACAGTGGCAAGTGCCACAAAGTCCCATGCCGCCGCATGTAGCCTCAATAGGGTAATCGTATGCCTTTAACAATTCCATTATCGAAAGAGAAACATCCAACGGCCCTAAAACAGCTTGCTCCTCACCTTCGAACTCAACTTTGAAATGTACATCCATAATTTAGTACAAAAGTACTTTGGGAGTTAAATAGGTTTAATGGCAAGCGTCAGTGATTTGGCTGATTTTGGTTAGGTGTAAAGTACATTTTCAAAATCATCAATTACCAAACCCTTAGTTAACCGATTAACCAAACAAACCCGTATTTTTACACTCCAAATTACCCCCACACCGTTATGGAATATAAGTTTCAGGAGATTGAAGCGCGCTGGAAACAGTATTGGAAAGCCAACCAAACCTACAAGGTAAGCAACGACACCAGCAAACAGAAGTGCTACGTGCTCGATATGTTCCCCTACCCTAGCGGTGCGGGCCTGCACGTGGGGCACCCGCTGGGCTACATTGCTACCGATATATACAGCCGCTACAAACGCCTGAAGGGTTTCAACGTGTTGCACCCGATGGGTTTTGATGCTTTTGGTTTGCCTGCCGAGCAGTACGCCATACAAACTGGTCAGCACCCGGCCACCACCACCGAGGTAAACATTGCCCGCTACAAGGAGCAGTTGGATGCCATCGGTTTTGATTATGACTGGAGCCGCGAGGTGCGCACCAGCGACCCGAAATACTACCAGTTTACGCAGTGGATATTTATTCAGTTGTTCCACTCCTACTACAATACCGCCGACCAAAAGGCCCAGCCGATTGCGGACTTGGTAGCAACCTTCGCCAAAGAGGGGAATGCCAATACAAATGCGGCTAGCGGCAGGGTTAGCGCCTTTACTGCCGACGCATGGAACGCCTATGGCGAGAAGCAGCAACAGGAGATATTGATGGAATATCGCTTGGCTTACCTAAAATACGGTGACGTGAACTGGTGCCCTGCCCTGGGTACGGTATTGGCCAACGACGAGGTGAAAGACGGCGTGAGCGAGCGCGGCGGCCACCCGGTTATCAAAAAGAGTATGCGCCAATGGTTTTTGCG
>CAIOSU010000390.1 GCA_903861055.1 uncultured bacterium | reverse complement strand
TTCCGTTTTGCGCCTGTAGCATACGCAGACCCAACAACAACCAGCTCAAGAGATCTAATCAATAACATGCTTGCCAGTATTGACAAGTTGAGAACCTTACAATATACATTGAAAGGATGGGAGCGTGTAGGTACCAAAGACAACTACAGCGAAGTTGATACTAAACTTAACGTAAACCCTTTTAAAGTACATTTATACAGTAAGGCAGCGCCCAATGATGGTGTGCAGATAATATACAATGAAGCTAGCCATGGCAAAAAAGCATTTGTAAACCCAGGCTCTTGGTTACCAAATGTTAGCCTTGATCCGTATGGCTCGAAAATGCGCAAAGGGCAGCATCATACCATCTTGAATTCTGGATTCGCCTTTTTGTCAAAGATTATCAGGGCTGCCATATTGAAAGCCGATAAAGAAGCTGCTGGCGAGTTTGAAAAACATTTTATTTATGAAGGCGATGTGGTTTGGAGTAACAGAAAGTGTTACAAAGTAGTAATTAATGACCCAACCTTTAAGTATGAAAACTATACTGTAAAGGCTGGCGAAACTGCCGACATAATTGCCAAAAATAAAAATGTTTGCGGTTTTTTGATAGTTGAGAAAAACCCAGGTGTTGATGATTTTACTGATTTGAGCGCAGGGCAGGTAATTAAGGTTCCTACTACCTATGCCAAAAAGACAACCCTGTATATCGATCAGTTAACCTTGTTGCCTATAGTACAAATAATGCACGACGAGGTAGGCCAATTCGAACGTTACGAATTTCACAACGTTGTAGTTAATCCTAAACTAAGCGACGATACTTTTGTTAGCTTCCCTTAATTAGGAGCGAAGAAAGCCGAATATGCAAAACAAGAACGGGGAACTAGCAATAGTTCCCCGTTCTTGTTTTATAATAATTTTTTCCACTCGGTTTTACCTTTTAGTTTCTCTGCCCGGATGCGCTTAACCTTTATGCGCTCTTCTTTAACCGCTTTAGGTATTTTGGTGGGCTTTCGAGGCTTTTCTACTTCAAGCGCTTTGTTAAGCAATGCTTTAAGTTTATTTATAGCCTTTTCTTTATTGGTTAGCTGCGATCGGGTTTGTTGACAAACCACGCACAATTGCCCCTCCTTATTAATCCGGGTTTTTAACTTATCCTGTATTTTGGCGCGTTGCTCCTCAGTTAAAAAATCGGCACTTGCTATATGAAGCACAGCCTCAACTTTAGTATCGGTTTTGTTAACATGCTGGCCCCCAGGTCCGGAACTGCGAGATACACGGAAACTTAGTTTTTCGGCAGGTATATTTATCTTTTCGGGCATGAGGCAAAATTATACAAAACCTTTTTGATGTTTTTATAGTTCATTAAGCATGCGCTTAGTAAAACTTACTATAGTATTGTTGCTTTTTGCATACGTCGCAATTGCCCAAGATTCGGTAATGGTGGCCAACCAAACTTTTTATTTGGTGCATGGTAGGTTAGTGAAATCAAAAGCAGCCCATTTTGATGTAAATAGAACCTATGGCGTAGTTTCAATACCTCAAAGTTTACCAGTTGTATCAATTACAACAGCACCAGCGCAAGTATATAGCTACCAACAAGGCAAGCTACCTGTTTTTTGTGCCATTGAAGACCGTATATGGAGGCGCACTGGTTTGGATATGCGCTTTAGAATAACCGAAAGACCGATGGGAAGCAAGTGATTTAATATATCGAACCCCTAAAGTATTCCCTTTAACGTCAATATTAATTCATTTAACGAATATTTTAAATGGTGCACATTAATCGATGTAGTTTCATGGCATAATTGCGCGCTGTCCCAACATAATACTTATGGCCAAGGAATTATCCATTATGGAAAAAGAGATAAACAACTACTCGTTTGCGAATACTGTGAGCGATGTAAGCCCATATGGAATTTTGGTTTTCAACTCGCAACTGGATATAACTGAATGGAACCCAGCAGTAGAACGATTGATTGGTTTGAGCAAAGAGTTGTGCATGGGGCAGAATTTGTTAGCTGTATTTGCATTGTATGAAGAGATCATAAAGCGAATAACTTTTAAAAGCCAAACTCGCGGCACTTTGGTTATAGCAGAAGATTTGGCTAGTTTATTTGGTGTGGGTGCATTAAATGGCATCAAGATATCTACGGTGGTAGATAAAAGTGGCTCAATAAGTGGAGGTACATTAATCATCACTACTCAAGATAGTTCCCTTCAAATATAGATTTGACCTTAAAGAATTTGTCATTGTCGTCTTTTTGTGCAATTAATAGTGGCCGATATTAGTATAATCATCATTTTTTTCTCATTTTTGATAGGCTTGCATAGCAAAGGTTTTTGCTTATTTTTGCTATGCCCCTTTCATTGGGTGATAATACTAACTGACCGAATAACCAACCGCTATGAAACTTAAGGCCCTGGCTTTTTTGCTTGTGCTATCAACCCTTTCAATAGGGGTTAATGCCCAAGATTATCAGTTCACTCAATTTTTCAATTCTCCCCTAACGCTTAATCCTGCCCTTACTGGTAAGGTGAATGGTAGCTTTAGGGCTGCTTTGAATTATCGAAACCAATGGTTTAACCCAGCAGAGAAACCTTTTATAACTTATTCGGGCTCATTTGATGCGCCTATTATGTTCAAAAAAGATGCACTAGGTTTGGGTGTGGTTATAGTAAATGACCAAACCAATAATGGCCTGTACAACAATACGGTTATCATGGGCTCAGCTGCCTATCACAAGGCACTTGATAAAAAAGGCAAGCATTCATTGAGCCTAGGCGTGCAGGCTGGATACTACCAGCGCCGACTTGACCGCAACGATTTGCGATTCTATAATCAATTTGACGGTGGAGTTTTCAACTCAAATTTGCCTAGCAATGAGAACAACATTGCTACCCAAGACGGTAATTTTGATTTGCAAATCGGCTTACTTGGTTACAACCAATTGAGCAAAAAAGTTTCTATTTATTATGGTGGCTCCATGTTCCATGTGCTTCAACCTAAAGAGCAGCTAATTGGTGCAGGCGAATATGAGCTGAAACGCCGCTATGTGGGTCATGCCGGAGCGGAAATTGCAATAGGTAAAGTGGTTCGTTTAATGCCATCGGTAATATACTTGAACCAGGCTAAAGAGAACTCTTTGAACCTCGGCTTTTCAGTTGGTTTTGATATGACCAAAGATGTCTATCTGCACACCGGTGCATACTACCGTGTAGTTGATAAGCTTGATGGTAAGTTTGGAGCATCTGATGCTGGCATATTTTATGCCGCATTTGAGTACAAGGTGGTTCGTTTGGGCTTTAGCTACGATGCCACAGTATCGTCTTTAAAGTACACGCCAAAACCAACAGGGGCATTCGAGATGTCTCTTATAATTATGGGATTGCCGCGTGTTGTCGACAACAAATCGTTGTTGTTTTGTCCAAGGTTTTAGGAGATCTTCACGCCAGACGAAAATTTGTTTTTAGCCTTTCTTTTAACTGCTAGCAATGTTGCTATGGCTTAATATAGAATTAGGCAATGCTAGTTAATTCTTTTTAATAGAGCTATTTTAAGGTGTGGCACGCTTAAGTTTAGGAAATTTCGAGACAATATCCTATATTTAGATTGAAGAGCGATTCTTTTAAAGTTATCATTAAGATTCTTGCATTGTTAAATTTTGAAGGAATAATAGTGATGCCGAAAATTTGAAAAGCCCTGCATTACCAAATTCAAACCCTGATGGTTCTGATAGTCCGACAACAGACAACTTAACAGGCGAATAAATTTGTTATGATTAGTGAACTTAGTGATTGAAGAACAAAGTTATCAAGTGGCGTAGACTATATATTTTTATTATTTCAAATATATATAGCAATCTGAACCATATTGGGGTAACATTGTTACTAACTT
>CAIOSU010000389.1 GCA_903861055.1 uncultured bacterium | reverse complement strand
TAACAGATGGCAATGGCTGTTTAGATACGGTTTCTCAATTGCTAACAGTTACGCCAACCCCAGTTGCCAATGCTGGTTCCGATGTGGTAATTTGCGATGGAGGCTCTGTGTTTTTAACCGCTTCTGGCGGTGGAACATATCTTTGGAGTACTACCGAAAGCACAGCTGCTATATCGGTAAGCCCCACTACTACCACCGATTATATAGTTACTGTTACTGCAAATGGTTGTAGCGATGCTGATACGGTAACTGTAACCGTTAACCCTAACAATATTATATTGGCCGTTGACAACATTACCCCCGAGACCTGTAATTTGAGCAACGGACAAATCAACTTATTATCGCCATCTAATTTTGTGACGTACACTTTGTTCCAGAATGGACAGGCCATTGATACGGTTTTGGGCGGAGGGGTATTTTTTGACTTGACTGCTGGTACGTACGACATTGTAGCGGCCGACAACAATGGTTGCCAGCGCAATATAGCCAATGTGGTTGTACCAAGCGTTGTCGCACCACCGTTCACCGTTGAGGTGTTTTCTCCGCTATGTTTCGGCAACAACAACGGCAGCATTGTATTCACAGGTGCCAATACGCTTACCTACAGCATTAATGGCGGCGCTGCCCAAACTTCAGGCAGCTTTGCGGGTTTGGTGGGCAATGATTATACTTTTACTATCGCTGATAACGCCTCTGGTTGTGATACTACCATAAGCATAACCCTAACCCAACCTGATGCGCTGGTGGCTAGTATATTGCCCGATAGTGTGAATATTCTTACTGGCGATGCCGTTGATTTGGTGAGTACTACCATTGGTGGCACAGCGCCTTATACTTATTTGTGGGTTCCTGCTTCGGGTTTGGATTGCGACACTTGCCAAACAGTTTCGGCTTCACCTACCGACTCTTTGAATGTTTACATCCTTACCGTGAGCGACTCAAGCGGCTGTATTGATACTGCTAGGGCAGTAGTGAGGGTAAGTAATGAGTTTATCATTACCGTTCCTTCGGGATTTACTCCCAATGGCGATGGTTGGAATGATTACTTACGTCCATTATCAAACGAACCTATTGATTTCAATTTGAGGGTTTATAACCGTTGGGGCGAGAAAATTTTTGAAGGTGACAATTTGCCAGGTTGGGATGGAACGTACAAGTACGAAGAGCAGCCAATAAGCACTTATGTTTATGTTATAGAGTATACTCGTTTGCTTACTGGCAAAAAAGGATTCCTCACGGGCAGCATTACTTTGTTGCGGTAAACGAATTGGTCCACTGACGACATTCCACAGATGTAATGGAAGGTAGCACAATAGCTATAACGTAAGTAGAGCTATGTTACCTGCACAAGCTAATGACGTTTATATAGAAATAATTTTTCTCCATGGACTATGAACCGTCGACTGTGGACTATGGACTAATCTATTACTCAACCACCACTTTGCGGCGGGTTTTGAACCAATAGAGTAAGAACAGCACGCCGTAGAACAAGTAGGGCATCATTAACAGGTATAGGATACCTTTATTCAATCCAACTGCCACACGGCTACCTTCTTTAAGAGATGATTCGGCAGAGGCTTTGCACATGGGGCATTGGGCTATGGCACTTTCTGGCAGCAATAATACTAACAATAACAATGCTAATGAGGCAACATAGGGTAGGTAGCGTTTCATACGTAGTACGGGGCTATCAGGAAATATACAATAACACCTGTAATGGTAACGTAGAGCCATACTGGCAAGGTTAACCTAGCAATCTTCCGATGCTTTTCAATATCGCCTGTAAGTGCCCTTAAAAACGTAAACAATATAAATGGCAACACTCCGGCGGCCAGCACTACGTGTGAGATAAGGATAAAGTAGTAAACATATCGCAGCAAACCATCGCCGCCATAAGGGGTTGGTTTTGATAATGTATGATAGGTAACGTATGATAGTAAAAATATGGTAGAAACTAGAAATGCCGAAAGCATCATGGTACGATGGTAGGCTATTTGTTTGTTTTTGATAAAATACAAACCAGTAAGTAACAGCACTGTGGCAATGGAATTAAGCACGGCATGGAACCTAGGGAAAAATTTCAAATCGATGCCTAAATCAATATCGGGTGGGTTGACATAGAACAGGATAACCACTAGTATAGGTACGAGCAAGGAAACGGCAATAATAACCCGTTTATAAATTGATTCGTTGGCAGCTTTGGTTTTCATCTTATCTTTTCAGCGACTCGCGCATTTTCTTTTTGTCCTGATTGGCATTCACAATATCAAGAACAATCAAATCTTGGAATAGTTGTGCTACAGATGCCGAATCGGTACCATCGTAGTATCCACGAATGAAACCATCCCTATCCAACAATACAAAGCGCTCGCTGTGAACAAAGGGTTCGGCAAGGGTGCTATCTTCGGTGCTGGTTAAATCCATGGCCGGCAGCTTATAGAAGTTGATACAGATATCGTAAAGTGAATCTTTATTGCCTGTCACCATCCACCACATTTTTGGGTTTACCCCGTTCAAATCAGCGAATGCTGCCAATACCGGCAGCGAATCGATACTAGGATTTACGGTATGTGATAGCAAACGAATAGGGGAGTGGAACTTGGAAATATTATGTTCTATGGAGTCTTGCAACAATTTCATGTTACTAGTCATGCGAGGGCAAATGCCAGGGCAGGTAGTAAAGAAAAAATCGGCAATTACTATTTTGCCCGCTAGTGAATCTTGAGTAATGGTTTTGCCATTATGCGCTTGAAACTCAAAGTTTGGTATCGAAACTTGGCTTAGAGTTGGCAATAGCTTTAAAGGCGACGAAGTGGTCTTATGTAAGAAATAGAAGTAGAAGAAAAAAGATAATGGGACAACAAGTAACACCAATACCACTATGGACATTGTTTGATACCGAATCCCATTATTGCTCATTTCATTTTAGTTTATACTTAGTTCCAGAACTCGCGCAACGCCAACCATGATTGGCCTTCCATCATGAATGCAATCAAAAACCAGAGAAGGAAAAGGCAAGGAGCCAAAAAGCTTATCATCATAGCTCGCATCTCGTAGCGCAAGTGCATAAATTCGCCTACAATAAATACAGCTTTAACCGCACTCATCAGAATGAACAACAAGTTCAACACTCCACGACCCCAACTTTCGGGCCAGTTAAGAGCAATTGCTACTTCGGCTATAGTAACTACACCCATTATAATTGTAGCAACCCATACGGCGCGTTTTTGTTTCTCGTAAGCGGCATTATCGTTATGTCCAGCAGCCATTGTTGGTTGTTTTTATAGTAAGTAGAACGCTAGGAATACAAATACCCATACCAAGTCAACAAAGTGCCAATAAAGGCCGACTTTCTCAACCATTTCGTAGTTACCACTGCGTTGGTAAACACCACGTGCACTTTGTATCCAAATCATGATGTTTAGCAACACACCAGTAGTTACGTGAAAACCGTGAAAACCAGTGATGAAGAAAAACAAGCAGCCAAACAAATAAGTACCAGTGTGCTTGGTAGCATTTTCAGGAATTACATTTCCTTTATTGTCCTTGCCATCAGCAGGTAGGTTAAACTCCCCAGTTTCGTGATCATGCACTAGGTTTACGTAGCCTTTGAATACGTCAACGGTTTGGCCATCTACCACCTCAGGTACGGTATAGTGCCCAAAAGGATTTGAAGTAAAGGTCATTCCTTGGTGTATCAAGTGATTCCATTCCCAAGCTTGACAGCCCAAGAAACCTAGACCGCCCAATATGCCTAAAAACATCCAAAGGAGCACCCCTTTTTGATTCATACGGTGGCCCTCTTGTACCGCACGTACCACAAATACTGAGCTCAAGATAAGGATGAACGTCATTACTGTTACAAAGCCTAATGGTAGCTTGGTTCCGTGTAAAAATGGAAACGAATTGAATACCGCATTCGGATCAGGCCATACCTCAGAGCTTACCCGAAGTGCGGCATACATAATCAAGAATGAAGCAAAGGTAAATGCATCCGAAAGGATGAAATACCACATCATCAATTTTCCGTAACTGGCCTTCATGGGCTCAGTTCCACCGTTCCAAATATCTTGTACTTGTTCGGTTTCTTTCTCTAAGTGGGTATCAGCAGCCATTTATAGTAAAACTGGGTTAACTGAACATGAAAAATAAAAGCAAATATATCCAGAGTATGTCAACAAAATGCCAATAAGTAGCAAGCAATTCAATTCCAACTCTTTTATTATTATCCGTTTTGAAAGCGGCCAGCTTAGCTGGGTCGCCAAATAACCATAATGAGCGCACTAGAGCAATCATCATGGGCAATATGCCTCCAATTACGTGTGCAACGTGCAAGTAACTTATTACGTACACAAACGAGCCAGAGGGGTTTCCATTCAGGTATACGCCTCTTTGTTCAAGAGCCATCCAGCCTAAATACTGGCTTACCAAAAATGAAACGCCTAATGCCAGCGATATAAACAGGGTAGCGTTGTATAAGGCTATTTTATCTCGTTTAAAAGCCCATACTGCCCCTTGAATAGTAATGCTGCTCAACATCATAAGCACTGCACTTAAGATAAATTGGGTAGGCATAATAAACTCTTGCCAATTAGGTGCAGCCTTACGAACAAGGTAAGCGCTGGTGAGGCCTGCAAATGCCATACACAATACCGATATACCTACCCACAAGGCAAATTTCTGTGGGTGAACCTTAAACGGTTGTATGTTATCGGGCAATATTTCTTTTTTGTAAGCTAGCGTTCCCATTATCCTATCCTCCCAATTAACATCGCCATCAAAACTACCGGAAGATATATAATTGATACAAACATCAATTTACGTGCATCTGCATCTTCACAAGTGCGAAACAACTGCGCAGCTTGCAACATAAACATTACTCCGGCCAACAATATTACCGCTCCACCAATCCAGTGCACCCATCCCATCATTACCGGTATCAATGATACTGGTATTAAAACACTGATGTAGATAATGTTCTGCAAGGCAGTAAACTTATCTTTTCCACCTTCTGAAGGTAGTAGTTTAAAACCAGCTTTTTTATAATCGGCTTCGCCTACCCATGCTATTGACCAGAAGTGTGGGAACTGCCACAAGAATTGCATCATAGTTATAGATAGACCAATTACTGAAATTTCTCCAGTAGCAGCTACCCAACCAATTAATGGAGGCATAGCACCTGGTATAGCTCCAATAAACACCGCAATAGGCGACAGGCGCTTCATGGGGGTGTAAATAAACGCATAACTAAACAACGATACCGCACCTAAGAATGCGCTCAGGTAGTTAAAAAAGTAACCCAGTATAAGTATACCTGCAACACCCATAATACCAGCCGCCAATATAGCTTCGGTAGAGCTCATGCGGCCAGTGGCTAACGGGCGGTTTTCGGTACGCTTCATCAATTTATCTAAGTCCTTTTCAAACACTTCGTTCAAAGCATTTGCAGCACCAGTAACTAAAAAACCTCCTAAGAATAGTAACATCAAATAACCCAAATCAACATGGCCATAATTAGCTATGGCGAAAGTAATAACCGAAGAAAACACCACTGTACCAGCCAAACGCAACTTTACCAATTGGCTGTAGTCAGCCAATTTGACTCGGATGAGCGTTGTTATAGGGTTGGTTTGTGTACGGGTATTCACTTTACTTATGTTCTCTTTTGGTTACGGTTAATTGTTAACGGTTTGACCTTAGTGTTTACCAGGAATAGCACTACCTGCGTTCGGTAAATCAGAGCCATGGTCGTGGTCATCAACTTCGCCAGCACCTAGAGCCTCAGTTTGAGGAATAAAGTCGCGACCGTTAATGCTATAATCGTAAGGCCAACGGTGTACTGCAGGTATTTCGCCTACCCAGTTACCGTGTCCAGGGTGAATTGGAGTAGTCCACTCAAGGGTAGTAGCACCATAAGGATTCAACACGGTTACTTTACGGCCATTGAAGATGCTGTAGAAGAAGTTGAATACAAACAATATGTTTACTGCAAACACGATAATAGCCGCAATGGTTATGAATTTGTTCAAATCGGCATATTGGTTAAATTGATCGAATACCGAGAAATCGTAGTAACGACGTGGTACGCCCGACATTCCTAAGTAATGCATTGGCCAAAATATAGCGTAGCTACCCACTAGGGTTACATAAAAGTGCACATAGCCCATGCTAGAGTTCATATAGCGTCCAAACATTTTAGGGAACCAGTGGTATATACCGGCAAACATACCATAAAATGCTGCTAAGCCCATTACTATGTGGAAGTGAGCAACTACATAGTATGTATCGTGCAATTGTATATCCAAAGTTGAGTTACCAAGATAGATACCAGTAAGGCCACCAGAAATGAACAGCGATACAAAACCGATAGCAAACAACATGGCAGGGTTCAAACGGATGCTACCACGCCACAGGGTGGTGATCCAGTTGAATACTTTGATAGCCGATGGTACGGCAATTAACAAAGTAAACAAAACGAATATGGATGCAACAAACGGATTCAATCCCGACATAAACATGTGGTGAGCCCACACGATAAACGATAGGATAGTAATACCTAGTATAGAGAAAACCATCGCCTTGTAACCAAATATCGGTTTACGTGAGTGAACCGACATAACTTCGGATACGATACCCATGGCAGGCAAGATAATGATATATACCTCTGGGTGGCCCAAGAACCAGAACAAGTGTTGGAATAAAATTGGGCTGCCACCAGAATGTTGCAATGCTTCACCAGCTACATAAATGTCGCTAAGGAAGAAGCTCGTGCCTAACAAACGGTCGAATTCAAGCAAAATTGCAGCACCAAACAATACTGGAAATGATAGCAAACCAATAATAGCTGTAAAGAAGAATGCCCAAACGGTAAGCGGCATACGGAAGAAATCCATGCCTTTAGTGCGCATGTTGATTACGGTTGTTACATAGTTAAGGCCACCTAATGCTACCGATACAATGAATAATGCAATGCTTATCAACCACAAATCCATACCCAGGCCTGAACCAAGACTAGCTTGCGGTAAAGCACTTAGTGGCGGGTAAGCTGTCCAACCACCTGATGCAGGACCAGTTTGGATAAACAAAGAGAATAACATGACGCAGCTTGAAAGCACGAACATCCAGAAGGATAACATGTTCATAAATGGCGAGGCCATATCTCTAGCACCCACTTGAAGCGGAATGAGGAAGTTACTAAAAGTACCACTCAAACCTGCGGTTAGTACAAAGAATACCAGGATAGTACCGTGCATGGTAACCAATGCGTAGTAGAACTCAGCACTTAGCTTGCCACCTTCGGCCCAGCTACCTAAAAACCACTCCAAAATTGGGAATGACTCATCAGGCCATGCTAGTTGCAAACGAAAGAAGATGGAAAACAAACCACCTACTATAGCCCATGCCATACCAAGGAACAGGAACTGTTTCCCGATAACCTTGTGGTCTTGACTAAAAATGTATTTCTCAATAAAATTCAGCTCATGGTGACCATGATCGTCGTGCCCGTGATGGTGGTCATGCCCGTGAACGTGCGTATCATGTCCAACTTCAATCGCTGGGTTATGTAATTCAGCCATTGTAATAAAATTTATAAGCTTGAAATAACGTTCTTTTTACTCTCTACTTCAGTACCAACGCTTCCGTTCTCAACAGCAGGAGTTACAGTTGCTGAGTCGGTTGCCTCGGTTGGCGCTGCTCCTTCTACTGGTGCTGCAGCAGGTGCCGGGTTTAGTGTTGCTTTAATGGCATCATAAAACGGTTTTTGCTCAGCCAACCATGCATTGTATTGTTCGGTTTCTAAAACCTTCACAATAAAGCGCATGTTGTAGTGGGCGCGTCCGCATAGCTCGGCACAAGCCAATTCATAATCAAATTCTTGGTTGCCACGCAAGTCACGCATTTCTTGTGTACTATGGGTAGGCGTCATCCAAAACTGAGTAGGAATACCTGGCACACAGTCCATTTTAATCATAAAATGAGTCAGATAAAAACTGTGCAATACGTCTTTAGCTCCCAATTTAAAAAGCACGGGCTTGTTTTTCTCCAAAACAATTTCGGTTGGCATTAAATCGTCATGACTTTTAGCATCGTTCCAATCAATGCCAAGTGAGTTTTCGCCGCTTATCAATTCAAACTCACGTTTACCTAACAACGAATCACTACCAGGATAACGCACCGTCCAGTTAAATTGTTGAGCAGTTACCTCAACTATTCGAGCATCTGCTGGGGCATCGGCGGTTATTTCATACCAAGTTTCAATACCACGTGCTACCAAAACGGTAAGTACGATGGCCGGAATCACGGTCCAAACTATTTCGAGTTTATTATCGTGCGAAAAGTGCTGGGCTTTGTTGCCTTTACGAGCACGATATTTGTACGAAAACCAAAACAACAATGCTTGGGTAATTACGAACGCTATACCGCATATGATGGATGTAATCCAGAACATGCTATTTATTGAGTCGCCATGTTTTGATGCAGGAGTAAAGTTCCTATTGCCTTGCAGTAATTTATCCTCTACAAGCCACCATCCTAAAAATACGGCTATTAAGCCTGTAATCATTAGGAACATCATTAAAAAGCCATGGGTGTTGTTAGTGCTTTCAGAAGTATCACCTTCTTTGTCACCTTTCAATATACCCATCAACTCACTTGTTTTCGCCAATTGAAAGACGATTACGAAAATGAGTACAATTGCTACTATACCTATCAAAGTATTCATTGCGGACTATTATTTTAACGTATGATGCGTGATACTTTCTCTCAAATAAGGGTTGTTCACCGGTATCAATGATTGCTTGGTAAGGGTATTGAACACAACGAATATGAATATGCCAATAAACGTTGAAAGCATTCCAAATTCAATCAATCCGAAACCTGCATGCGACTCATGTGTTTTGTGGTCGGTCATGGTACCTGGGGCAATTTGGTTATAAAAATCTAACCAGTGGCCAAGGAACAACACAATAGCAACAAACACTAGTAGCTCAACATTCCTTTTTGATTTCCTCCTAATTAGAACAAGGAACGGGAAGAAAAAGTTGACTGATAAGCTGGTAAAAAATAGAAATTTAAATAGCGGATTGCTGAAACGCTGTGCGAAGTATGCGGTTTCTTCTGGCATGTTGCCATACCAAATCAACATAAACTGGCTAAACCACAAGTAGGTGTAGAAAACACTGAATCCGAACATGAACATGGCCAAGTTGTGGTAGTGTTCCTCGTTTACATCTTTCAAGTACCCTTGTGTTTTTAAGTAAGCTACAGTTACTATCATTATGGCAAGCGCACCTACCATATAGCTGGCAAAATTGTACCATCCAAATAGCGTGCTGTACCAGTGTGGGTCTACACTCATTGATATATCCCAAGCGCCAGTTGAGCTGGTTACCGCAAAAATCAAAATGAAAATTGCGGCAATGTATTTACTTTTCTGGTAAGTTGCCGATACTCCAAGTATATCTTCTTTCTTCGAGATGTTGCGCATGGCAAATATTGCAGCAGTCCATAGCGCTATGTATGCTATAATACGTATGGCATAGAACACTGGGTTTAAGTAAACCGATTTGCCAGTAGTTTCTGCAATTAGCGCATCATAGTTAGGGCTTGCAGGGTCGTGTATGCCTTCGGCAGCCCAGAAGTACAAGTGGTGACCGTGAAATAGCGTGCCTACAAG
>CAIOSU010000388.1 GCA_903861055.1 uncultured bacterium | reverse complement strand
GTATAGCTCATGCTTACACCAAAGGTTTTGCCATCGTATTCTTTATCAGTCTTGGTATCGAAGGTTTTGATAAAGGCCAACTTAGCCGGGTTGTGAAAAGTAGAGTTAGGGTCGGGGCTGGTAGCTATACCTACATCGCCCATGCCACCTGCGCGAGCATCGGGTGCAATGCGCAAGAACGGAACTGCTGTAGTAAGCGCATTTACAATGTCGCACTGTGAACTATTGAGGCCGGAACAGTTATTTTGAGCCGATGCTACCAGCGAACCGGTAAGCATAAGGCAGACAAAAAGTAATTTCTTAGGGGTGATTTTCATTGAGCTTGGTTCAAGATTAACGCAAAATTACCAATTTTTCGGTTTGATGCACAGGTGAACATTCTTCGGTACGTACTTCGAGCCTGTATACGTAAGTTCCATTGCTGAGGTTCATGCCATTTTCAGTTTGTCCGTCCCACTCCAAATCATCTATTCTAAAGCCTGGGCTATCAATTGTTTTTGTCAATTGCTTTACCAAGCGACCGGAATAATCGAAAATTTTCAAGTCTACAAACAGTAATTCTCCAGGTTTATTGTGCTGAAATTGAAATTTAGTTGAGTAATTAAACGGATTAGGGTAATTAAATACATCCTCCAAAGCTAAGCAAGGATTGGATGCAACTACAAATTCGGTATAGTCTTCAGCCGAATTGTTATGCACATCCCAAGCCTTAGCAACTACTTTGTAACGCCCATCGGGCAAATTAAATAACGGATAACGGGCATATCCGCTCCTAAAATCATCCGTATTCGATTCATAGTAATCGTTGAGCACGTAAGTATTGCGCGTGTCTTCGTTCATTACGGCCACCAAATCGTGGCCAATGCCGTTGCCTACGGTATTAATGCCGCTTACATCATACAGTTTCACCAAAATTTCAGGGTTGGCATCGGTTATACCGCCCATCCTGAATTTCTCGTCGTTCATAAACACCTCAATATCCGGGCCTTTGGTATCGGCTACAATATCGGTAGCGGTGCCGCCCACATATATATCGGCTTGGTAGCCATGGGCATCTATCTCTCCGTTCTCGGCATAGTAGCTTATTTTGCCGTTACCATAGTTATAGGCAATGTCTTTAGGCACTATAAACGTGAAGGTAAATTTTCCTTCTTTAACGCTAGCCTTGCCCCTAAATATAATGTTGTTCTGTACATCAAAATCGGTTTTGTTGCTACCGTTCGAGTTAGCAAGCGTAACGTAAGTAACTGGCTTATCGAAAATAGTTGGGTACACTACTCCATTGAAACTGGTCATTAAAGCACCGTTTGCTTCGCGCACCTCCCCACTAATGGTTACCATTTGCAAAGCCTTCAAAGTGTCGGTTTGCGTAGACACTGAGTGCGAATCTATTTCGGTAGTAACAACTTCATATTTAGGGTAGGCCAATGTTAATGAAGGGTCGCCGTAAAGGCCAAACTTGCGGTCGTTTGTTACATCGTTGCTGGTTGCGGCGGTAGCGTTTTTGGTAAGCATTACCACTTCGCCAATGGTAGGAAAACGACCATTGTATTGGGCAAACAAATTGTTGAGAAAATTTCGATTGGTGCGCTCATTGGCACTAGAGTATACCAAGCGAGAAGTGCTTACCGCCGCTATGGCACCACCTTTCGGGTTCAGTACAATTTCTTCTCCGGCTGAAAGCCTAGCGGGGTCATCATAGCGTGTAAACTCACAAGTAGCTGTTACAAACAGCGGCATCGCATCATAGTTATCCCACGAACGAATGTCATCGATCGTTAAAACCCTTTCTTTTGCCCACCCGATAGGCCCACCATGGCCGGTGTAGTTCATCATCAGGCAGCCATTAAACATTTTTGCGTTTATGGCATCATTTACACCTGGGTAGCGCAATCCTGCTGGGGTCGATTCCTTTTGGTATGCGTCTAGGTATATTTTATCAACATTGTATACTGGCTCGCGTGTGGCAACATTGCGCGCATGCCCTTCCGAGTCGTTCAGGTGTATGTTAGAGTCTTCGTCGTCGCCAATAAAAGCTAAATTGTTGCGCCAGCTACCAAAGGTTACCAAACTCTCGTAATGTATTACCTTGTCAACCATGGCATTGGCTTGTTCCGAATTCCTAACTGGAAAACGGCCCACTGCAATATCCAAGGTATGGTTGGGAGCTGTTATAGATCCTTCAGTATCGCCCAACAAAGCAAAATAGTCATCGGTTGCAAAGTTGTTCACTTGGTTTAACGATTCTCTTGATTGATAAGTGGGTATAACCGTTTCGGTGCTAAACTCTTTGCCCTTATAATCGAAGCTTGCATTGCCAAACAACAGCAAATATTGGGGAAGCTCAGTAGCATTGCCATTGGCGTTTAGGTAAAGCATGCGCATAAAATCGCGAATGGCAGACATATCAGGCCTACCACTCGAAAACTCATTATACACTTCCTCTAAAGATACTACTTGAACATACAAGCCACTCTTTGCGGAGCGATACTGGGCAAAACGCTCCGCCTCGGGGCGCAGCGCTGGCGTTACCACCACAATCATATCGGGCTGGTTTAGGCCATGCAGGTTTTGGTTGGCAACAGAACCTACTGGGTTTGGCGCTGGAAATGAGCCCGTGGTGGTAAACACAACGTATTCGCGGAGCTGGTCACTGCTGACTGCAAATTTCAATTGGCCCGAAGTATTGGTATATGGCTGGTTTAAGGCATTGGTTGGGTCTGTTACATCCCAAATTAAAGTATTGCCCGTTCCCCCCTGAAGCGTAAACTCAGCCACATTGCCAGCTCCTACCACCCTACTATCGCGGAAGTTGAATGCCGTGCCCGCAAACACCAGATTACGGCGTGCCTGTACCTTAATATAATTTAAATAGCCTTCTGCCGACGACGAAGTATTGCCAAACAATACCTCCACATTCAATGCTGGGCTGCTTAGATTTATCGTACCGTCGCCCAAACCCTTATTGCCATAATTCGGGTAGCTTCCATTACCAACATTGCCAATATTAAAGCTTGAAATGTTTTGACCATTAGCTTTTACATTTACGGTGCTGGTATTGTTTGCAGAGTTTGCGGCAAACTCGGTTGATATTTTTACCGGCTCGGTAGTTACCACATTCGGTATATTGAAACTAAAGCTGCGGCTAGTTATACTGAAGTTGAAAAACTCGCCGAACCACTCCCTACCTGCAGAGCCAAGGTTTTTTTCATCCAACTCATACTGCTGCAATTCATCGAAAGTACTAGTGGTAATATTGGCCGTACCCGCTGATGCAACATTGGTGTTGCGCTTGCCATTACCTTGCCCTACGGTAATAAAATAGTAGTTGGCATCGGCATAAGCATTCATCTCGTACTCAAACAAATTGCTTGCTTGGTTGTACTTCCACACACTTGGTCCTTCGGCATAAAACAAAATATAATCACCTTGGTCAAATTTTCCATCGCTCTCGCCCACTACCAAAATCGGGTTTTCAACCAAATCATCATGGC
>CAIOSU010000387.1 GCA_903861055.1 uncultured bacterium | reverse complement strand
ATCCATTAACATCATCGGCCTTATTTTGGGCAAAAAGACCAGTTGTTGATACCAAAATCATCCAAAGGATTAGCAATTTCATGGCGCTATTGTTTTTACAGCTATAATTAACGCTTGCGAAGTTAGTATTATTAGCCTCTCTAGTAGGGTTAAAAAAGTACGTAAAATTTATTCGGACAACTAAATTGCAAGCTGCGGCCCATAACCAATGACTACTCAAACAACGTAAGTAAGCATTATGCCAACCAAGCGTTCAAAATGAACTACATGCTGCGCCTTACCATTTGGCGTTTTGGCAGTAACCTCAAACGTACCCTTATCCTCAGCTGGTGGTTTTTGCAATTTAATATCTCTACTAAAACTTAGTCCCTTTTGCCCATAGTATTTATACACCGACTCTTTGGCTGACCACATCACGGTGGCTTGGTCGATCTCTCGTGTTGGCGTAAGGTAGCCCAATTCTGTTTCACTTAAAAAACGACCCGCTATTCGCATTACCCTACCATGAATAGGCTCAATATCCATACCAACATGTGCTTTTTTGCTGATAATAGCGCCAGCAAAGCCCGTGCAATGCGATATGGATATATGCAATGGATGGCCCTTTACCGAGGGTTTGCCATGCTCATCCTTTACTAAGGTTAGCTCTTCATCAATTCCTGCAAGTAGGCGCACGCAATAGCGGCTAGCTAAAAACTCAGTGAGTCTTGTATCTGAGGTTATGGTGCGTATAACGCTGTAATCGGTTTCGTTAAGTTTCAATTGGGCAATAAAGAAATCTTGCGGTTCTGCTATTTGCCAAATAGCCAAGCGGGTATCCTCATCAATAGTAAGCGAATGAAATAGTGGCATTCGTTTGTTTGGTTTTTATGGATGGCCGATTAGCAATGAATTAAGAAACAAGCCAACTCACATCGTGTGTTTCCGAAAACAGGAAAGTGCTGTAGTTCAATTTTTCAACTAAACAGAAAATACTTGATACTTGATACTTGATACTATTTATACTTCCTACGGCGAATGATAGAGTATACCAAGATAAGGAACAGCCCACCTGCCGCCCAAAGTGCGGCAACACTCACCAATGGCATACCGTAGGGCGACATCCACTCGGCAGGGAACGGCACCGTCATAGTTATGGAGGCACCAATAATGAGCGCACAAATAATTAGGGTAATGGACATGCGATTGGTAATGCTGTCCATCTTTTTTAGCAAATAGCCATAGCCCTGCAGCTCAACTTCAAAATGCAGTTTGCCGCGCTCTGCTTTTTGCAGTAGACTCTTTATTTCAACAGGTAGGTTGCCAAAAAAAGCACTTAACTGATAGTATCTTTGGCTTACTTCATCTAATATATTCTCGGGTTTTAGGCGCTCTTTTACCAACCGGGCACCGTAAGGCTTCATAAACTCGTAAGTTTTGAAGTCGGGGTGCATGGTTTTGCCAATACCTTCTAGAATTGCTAATGCACGGAAAATAAGGAAAATACTACCAGGCACCTTCATCTCATAGTCGAACATTATTTTCTGCAGTGCAGCGGTCATATCGGCCATGCTGCTCTCACTAACATCCAATGTTGAGTAATCTTCAATCAACTCCGAAAGGTCGTTGGTGAAGGCCCGCATATCGGTTATATTGTCTTCGATAGCCAACTTGCGCATATTGGCAGCCATGCCCTTGGCATCTTGCCTAGCCATGCAGATAAAAATACCAGCAAAGGCATACTTCTCCTGTGTTTCGAGCCTACCCACCATACCAAAGTCGAGCAAATTGATAATACCTTTTCGGTCTACCAATACATTGCCTGGGTGTGGGTCGGCATGGAAATGGCCAAACTCAAATATCATGGTCAGGTATATGTGCATACCGTTTTCCACTACCTTCTTAGGGTTCAACCCCCAAGCCTTGAGCTGCGCTACATCGGATATTTTGCAACCCGAAACATACTCAATAATAAGAATACGCTCAGTTGAAAACTCTCTGTATACTTTAGGAATGTAAAAGGTGTCGTAATCCTTGTACATGTTCCGGAAACGCTCAATATTACGTGCTTCGTTGCGGTAATCAAGCTCCTTGGTCATGGAGCGGTCAAAGGCACGCACCACATCGTCGGCATTCAGCAAGCCTTGGCGTTTCAAGTACCTATCGGCACGCGATACAGCTTCTTTAAGGATGGCCAAATCGCGCTCAACTGTTTCCTTTACATCAGGGCGCTGCACCTTAACCACCACATCCGTTCCATCCTTAAGCTTTGCCCTATGCACCTGACCAATGGAGGCCGATGCTAGCGGTTTTTCGCTAAAATAGTCGAACATTTCATCCAGGCGTTTGCCGGTTTCGCTCTCAACTATTTGTTTTGCTTTGGCGTATGAAAACGGTGGAACCTTATCTTGTAATTTTTCAAACTCCTTTATAAGGGGTTCTGGCAACAAGTCAGGACGGTTACTTAATATTTGGGCAAGTTTTACAAAGGTAGGGCCTAATTCCTCCACCACCATGCGTATGCGCTCCCAGCGGGTGTACTCAAATACGGGCCTTTCTTGCCTTACCCAAGTTACGCGACCACTTTCGGGCACAAAATTGCGGAGCGTTGAGTTAGTAATAACGTCCTCAAACCCATACTTTATTAGTACCTGGATAATTTCCCTGGTACGGCCTAGATTTCTAAAGGTTTGGTTGAACAACATGCCGCGCTACACTCTTATTTAAACTCAATGCGAAATTAGTAAATTATCACCTCTTAAAACATCAGTTGAATGCACAAACGGCTACTAATGCAAACTCTTTTCATCTTATTATCTCAACCCACCTGAGCTTTCTCTATTTCTACCGGAAACCACTTGCCTATAATAGCCCTAATGTCGTTTATTTTTACAGGCTTTGCAATATAATCATCCATGCCGGCTGCTAGACAAATATCCCTAGATTCGCTCATGGCATTTGCGGTCATAGCTACTATTACTGGCTGTGTTTGCAATTTCATGGCCCTTAACTCCTTGGTGGCCACTACCCCATCCATTTCGGGCATTTGCATATCCATAAATATCAGATCAAAAGTTCGCTCGGCAATAATTTCAAGCACCTCCTTGCCGTTATTGGCTATCTCAAGCTGAAAACCAATGTTCGTTAAAATACCCCTGACCACTTTTTGGTTTATCAGGTTGTCTTCGGCCACCAGTATGCTTATATCTTTTTTAAACGAAGCCTGCAGCAACTCGGTGTCGTTATTCCCATCCTTATGCCGCGTTTGGTAGCTGAGCAACCTGCTTACGGTATAATACAATTGCGACTGCCTAGCTGGCTTGGTTATAAAAGCCGAATACAACTCGCGCTGCTGGGCGCTCGGCATTGCGCCAAATGCAGTAAAAATAACCACTGGCATTTCGGTTTTGCTATATCGCTCCTTCAAAAGGTTCGAAAAGTTGCTATCTTCCAGTTCGAGCATATTCATGTCCACAATTACCATAT
>CAIOSU010000386.1 GCA_903861055.1 uncultured bacterium | reverse complement strand
TCCGGACAATATTGTCCTGTTGGAAACCTTCATCGACCAGGTGAAGGAGGCGGAAAACGTAGGAGACGACGTTTACGGTAATATCATAATTTCTCTTACCGAGGCAGTAAACAATGCCATCATACATGGTAACGAATGCGACCCTAGTAAAGATGCCGTTATAACTTGCCGACGGGATGGGAATAAGCTTATATTTACCGTAAGTGATTCGGGAGTAGGGTTTGATTATAACAACCTTCCCGATCCGACCGATCCGGAGAACTTAGAGAAACTAACCGGTAGAGGGGTTTTCTTGATGAGCCAATTGAGCGACTTGTTGGTGTTCTCTAACAACGGCTCATCGGTTGAGCTACAGTTTAAACTATAAATGGCCAATCGTGCCTGTTTCATTCCACAAAGAATCTATATCGTTTCGATTAGCAAATTCTCGAGCTTTGAAGACTTGGGTGAGGGCTGTTATAGAATCAAAGAGCAAAAAACTTGGCGATGTGGCCTATGTTTTTTGCAGCGATGAGTATTTGTTGCAAATGAACCAAGAACACCTGAAGCACGATTACTACACAGATATCATCACGTTTGACTATAGCGAAGGCGATATTGTATCCGGCGATTTGTTTATTAGCATTGACAGGGTGAAAGAAAACGCCATTAAAGAGGCTGTAGATTTCGATATAGAGCTTCGTAGAGTAATGATACACGGTATATTGCACCTATTAGGCCTTAAGGATAAGAAAAAAGAGGACCAAGAGGCTATGCGACTTGCTGAAAATCAATCACTTACGCTGTTTGATAGCATCATTGTTCCACGTGGAACGTGAGCCGGATAAAAAAGAGTTTTATGGCATAATTTACATGAAATGTTCCACGTGGAACATTTGCCCGTTAAGGGGTGTTTGAATTAGCACAGTATAACAAGAGAAAGATGTTTCCAGAATACGATGTAATAGTAGTTGGTGCAGGTCACGCAGGTTGCGAGGCCGCAGCCGCAGCGGCCAATTTGGGTTCGCGGGTAATGCTGGTTACTATGAATATGCAAACCATAGCCCAAATGAGTTGCAACCCAGCAATGGGGGGTGTGGCAAAAGGGCAAATAGTTAGAGAAGTGGATGCCATGGGCGGCTTTTCGGGTATCATAACCGATCGCACCATGATTCAGTTTCGTATGCTCAACAAATCTAAAGGTCCTGCCATGTGGAGCCCAAGGGCACAAAGCGACCGCCAGTTGTTTGCAAATGAGTGGCGCAACACTTTGGAGCATACGCCGAACCTAGACTTTTGGCAGGATATGGTTAACGGTATCATTGTTAAAGATGGTAGAGTTGTTGGTGTTAAAACGGGTATGGGCCACGAAATACTGGGCAAAACCGTTGTTCTTACTAATGGTACTTTTCTGAATGGGTTAATACATATCGGCGAGAAGAAGTTTGGCGGCGGGCGGGCTGCCGAAAGGGCGGCCACCGGTATTACCGAACAATTGGCTGAGTTAGGTTTTGAAACTGGTCGTATGAAAACTGGAACCCCGCCAAGGGTTGATGGACGTACGCTCGACTATTCAAAAATGGAAGAACAACCAGGCGATGAAATACCTGAAAAGTTTTCCTACACCGATACGCCTAGGCTCACCAAACAACGCCCTTGCCACATTACGTATACCAATAGCGAAGTGCACGAGATATTGAAAGAGGGTTTTGATAAGTCTCCGATGTTTACGGGTCGTATCAAAGGTCTTGGCCCGAGATACTGCCCATCGGTAGAGGATAAGGTAAATCGATTTGCGGATAAAGACCGTCACCAAATATTTGTAGAGCCTGAAGGTTGGAATACAGTTGAGATGTATATCAACGGCTTTTCTACCTCTTTACCAGAAGATGTGCAGTATAAAGCGATGCGAAAAATTGCTGGTTTTGAGAATGCCAAGATGTTCCGTCCTGGATACGCTATTGAATATGATTACTTTCCGCCTACTCAGTTAACGCATACCTTAGAGACCAAGTTGGTAAAGAATCTATTCTTCGCCGGCCAGATAAATGGAACCACTGGATATGAAGAAGCTGGTTGCCAAGGATTAATGGCTGGTATAAATGCACATTTAGCGGTTAAAGAAGAAGAGCCTGTAATTATCAGCCGCTCTGAAGGTTATATTGGCGTATTGGTTGATGATTTGATTACCAAAGGCACCGATGAGCCATACCGTATGTTTACGTCTAGGGCTGAATTTAGGATTTTGCTTCGCCAGGATAATGCCGATTTGCGATTGACGCCACTAGGTCACAAGCTTGGCCTTGCTAGCGATGAAAGAATGGCTAGGGTAGGGGAGAAGATACGCGTTGCCGCTGAAGTACAGAAGTACTTTTTAAATGAAAGCGTAACACCTGATTTGGTGAATTCAATGCTCGAAGAGCAAGGCACCACCACTATTTCACAAAGAACTAAGCTACACGCAATTTTAAGTCGCCCGCAAATTGACATGCAAATTATGCGCCGCCAGTTGCCCGAGCTAGATCAATATTTGGGTCAGTACGATAATGAATTTGTGGAACAGGCGGAGATAAAAATGAAGTACGAGGGCTATATTGAAAAGGAGCAGCAGCTGGTAGATAAAATGGGTAAACTGGAGGGTGTGCGCATCATTGACAGTTTCGACTTCAGGAAGATTACCTCTTTGTCGCACGAAGCGCGCGAAAAACTTTCGAAGGTTCGCCCAACTACATTAGGTCAAGCTAGCCGAATCAGCGGCGTTTCTCCTTCGGACATTTCTGTACTCATGGTTTATATGGGCCGATGAGAAATTTCTTTTGGTACACAATTGTGGGTTTTGTTTTGTTGCTGTTTGGTACATCATGTGCCAACCAAGTTGCACCTACTGGTGGACCAAAGGATGTAACACCACCAAAGGTTCTAGGCTCATATCCGCTCAATAAGTCTACCAATTTTAAGGAATCGAAGGTCCGGATTTTGTTCGATGAGTATGTGGTGCTTGACAATCCCGCGCAACAAGTAGTCATATCACCGCCTATGGTTCCATTTCCTAGTTTTAGGGTAAAGGGAAAAGAGTTGATTATTGAGTTTCAAGATAGCTTGCGCAGCAACACTACCTATACCATAAATATTACCGCTGCGGTGAAGGACCTTACAGAAAGTAATGTGCTTCCCGATTTTCAATATGTTTTTAGCACTGGCGATTATTTGGATTCGTTTATTGTGACAGGCAGGGTAGTGGAGGCCGAGAAGGGAGAACTGATAGAAGGAGTATTAGTTTTGTTATACGATGTGCTGGAAGATAGTGTGGTTTATAAAGAGAAGCCATATTATTTTGGTCGTACTAATAAAGATGGGTCGTTTAGAATAGAGAACTTAAAAGGTGGGAAGTATAAGGTATTTGCCGTTAAGGATGAGAACTTCAATTTGAAGTACGATTTGCCAAATGAAAAAATAGCTTTTTGGCCCGACCCAATTTCAGTGTCGGAAGTGCCATTGCCGCCTTTAGAGTTGCGGCTTTTCCAAGAAGAGGTAAAGAGCCTGCAATTGATAGAAACTTTTACTTCAAGCAGAGGATTCAATCAGTTTATTTATTCCATGCCTATAAAAAAGGTTGACATTAAGCCGTTGTTGGATACTGCTAATTTCAGTGGTAGCTTAATTGAGTACAATGTTTCACGTGACACAATTAGCCATTGGTACCTCTACAACACCAATGGGCGTAGCATTTTGTTGGTTACAGCAAACGATACTTTAACCGATAGCGTAAGCGTAAAATCACCTTTGTTTACCAACGATTCGCTCTATAAAATAGGTAAGCCAGGTTTGTTGACCGCGTCTTCGAAAATGAAGAGAAGCACAGCGCCCGATGTTTTGGAACTAGATAGGCCATTTGAATTTGAATTGAATAGGCCAGCGCAAAAAGTGGACGATAGTAAAGTATATGTGCTTGAAGATACAATAAACGCCGTGGTGCCCACGGTGTATTTTGCCGACAGTGTAAAACGTAAAGTAGCCATTGGTTTTAGTTGGAAGCCCGGTTCTCACTATAAAATAGTGTTTCTGGACAGTGCTATTATCGATAGTTACGGGTTAAAGAGCGACAGTATCGGTTTTGAGGTAATAGCCCGTAAGCCAGAAGATTATGGAGCGGTTACGATAACTGTTGATAGCTTAGAGCCGAGCCAGCAGTATTTGTTAGAGGCAAGAATTGGTGATGCCATGCCAGTGGTGGTGGAGGTAATTACGGGTACAACTAAGTTTAGCAAGAAGTACGAAAAGCTTGTGCCTGGGGCGTACAAAGTTCGTATAGTAAGAGATGCCAACTTTAATAAACAATGGGATACTGGTAGTTATAACCAAAGCCGACAACCAGAGCGCGTTTATATGCATCCAACGCCGATTGATTTAAAACCGAATTGGGAAATTGAGGTGGAAATTGAGATGGAAAAGTGATTTTAATTTGAAAATTTGAAGGTGTGCTAATTTGAAAATGAGTTAGCATTTGTTTGTACTTAGTTTCCAGATAGTAGTATTTGTCTGATAGCCAATTCTACTTGAGCCCCTTCTTTTACTACCATGAAATGCGAACCACCGTCAACGGTATGATGGGTTTTGCCGATTCGTTTTATGGGGAACAAAGTGTCCTTGTTGCCATGTATGTGATAGGCATTGGGGTGGGCATCGTTATGTTTCCAGAAAAGCACTTGATTACAGGCCCATCGGAAAAACTTGCCTGAACTTTCTTTAGCCATTTGGTATACCAACTCAGCCTCCTCGGCGGAGCCGCCGCCTTTTATCATCCTTATTTTGCCTACACCAGCTACTACCCAAGAGTATGGCAATACTCGGTGTAACTGAAGCACTCTAAATACTTTCAAGCGGTTCGGAAATTGCTTGCGTGTGGTAAGGCTCGAAATAAGGATAATGCGCTCAGGCTTGATATGTTTTGCTATTTCGTTGCTCATGATACCACCCAACGAGCAACCTACCAAAACGAAAGGTTTGCTAGTGTCAATTCTGTCGGCGAGCCGCTTGCTATAGCTTTGGATGGTGTCGCCTTTCTCGGGGTCTTCCCATTTAAAATATTGGCAATCGTATTCATCCAAGTGGATGTTGCGGAAAATAGCGGGAGTGGCTGCCAGGCCGGGTATAAAGTATAAAGTAGGTTTTTGAGCCGAGGAGTTGATGGTTGCAGTTTCCATGAGTTGTTTACTCTTTAATGTTCATTGGCCTTTAAAGCCAATTCTATTTATATCAATGATTAAATTAGACAATTAATTCAACATCAGCGCTTTTACTTTTGTATTGATTGCAGTCCACCAACTATTTAAGCCAATCAGAATACATCAAGTAGTTGTTCGCTATGCCATCAATCAAACGCTGGGTTTGCTCAGTATCTACGGTTTTTACTTTTTTTGCAGGTACACCCGCATATATGCATCCCGACTCAATGTGCGTTCCCTCTAGCACCACGGCTCCAGCAGCTATTATTGAGCCCGGTTCAACTACCACATGGTCCATCAAAACTGCACGCATGCCTATCAGTACATTATCATTGACGGTGCAACCATGCACAATGGCTGCGTGGCCAATAGAAACATTATTGCCTATCACGGTCGGTGCTTTTTGGTAGGTGCAATGGATAATGGCTCCATCCTGAATGTTTACCTTGTTGCCAATGCGGATAAAATGCACATCGCCGCGCACCACGGCATTAAACCAAACACTGCAGTCGTCGCCCATTACCACATCGCCAATAATAGTAGCGTTAGGAGCCAAATAACAATTGTTGCCAAACACTGGAGAAACACCTTTTACGGGAAGAATTAGTGACATGGTTTTAGTTTTTATCTACTAATGTGCTAATGTACCGATTTACTCATCGAAACACAATCGTAAATCGTCACTCGTAAATCGTACTTACAAACTATCTTTGCACTGCTTTGGGTTCCTACGAAATACATCTTCCCCAATTTGAGGGTCCGTTCGATTTGCTGCTGTTCTTTATTGAGCGGGACGAGTTGGATATTTATGATATTCCAATCTCTCAAATAACCAAAGACTTTCTGGATTATATGCGCGGCATGGAAGAGCTTGACATTGAAGGTGCCAGCGAATTTATATTGGTGGCCGCCACGCTTATGCGCATTAAGGCCAAAATGCTACTGCCCCGCCGCGATGTTGATGACCACGGCAACGAAATTGACCCCCGCCACGAGTTGGTGCAAAAGCTAGTGGAGTATAAAAAGTTTAAAGAAGTAACCAACGAATTAAAAGAGCTGGAGGAAGACCGCCAACGAAAATTCAAGCGCGGTAATACTGCTCTAGATATTGCAGCCATAACCGAGAGCAAAACCGTTGAGGCGGAGTTGCACAGCCTATCGCTGTACAACTTGATGCACGCCTTCAACAAAGTGTTGCAACGCTATAGTGAGGAAAAAACAGAAGTGCGCCACTCGGTGGTGCGCTACGCATATACCATTGAAGGGCAAAAGGATATCATTATTGGCCAAATCAACAAAGATACCCCAACCCAATTTGAGGAGTTGTTTGCCGATTGCGAGAATCGGATACATGCCGTGTTTACTTTTTTGGCAATTTTGGAGTTGGTGGCACAGCAGCTGCTTGACTTGCAACTGCGTGAAGGGTTTAACAATTTTATCGTTTTATTGCTTGATGGCAAACCTAATGGTGTAGCTTTGGATAGCGATATTGAATTGGCGGAATAAAGACTTACTGCCCACGAAATCATAATTTTATGGACAATTTGGCGGGCAAATGTTATTTTTGCCACAAACAAGCATTGAAGTACTTGCAATGATGACCAAACAGGAAGTAGTAAACAGGCTAGAAGAGTTGCTGAAGCACGAGGATATGGAACATATCATTGCGGAAGTGGATGCCATTGAAACCGCATACCAAGCATTGGTGGACCAAGAATACCACACTGCTGAGGCAGCAGAAGTAGACGATAATGCTGCCACCAATGAGTTTGCCCTTGCTGCTACTGAAACCTTAGAACCTGTAGCACAAGAGACGGTGCTTTTGGTTGAAACTACCGAGGAAGCCCCAGAGCCAACAGAACCAGCAGCAGAGCAAGCACCAGCCATTAGCGCCGAAGAATCGTTGCGATTGGACCACAGGGTAAGAGAACTGTTGAACCTTATTAATACCCGCAAGGAAGCATACGAGACCAAGAAGAACGAAGACGAAAACGGCAACCTTAAGGAGAAGCAGCAAATAGTTGAAGACCTAAAGAACCTGATTAAAGAAGGGCCGACTATTACCCAAGCTTACGATGCTTACAACCAGTTGATGGCTAAGTGGAAAAGCATTGGCCAAGTACCGCGCAAGCACTACAAGCAGCTGCAAAGTGAGTTTAGCCATCAAATAGATATGTTCTTCCACACGATGCAAATCTTTAGGGATTTGAAGGTGTACGACTTAGAAAAGAACTATGAAGCTAAAACAGCTTTGATTGCTAAGGTTAAAGAGCTGGAAACGGAAACGTCGTTTAGTAAGATTGACGACATGCTGAAAGTGTACCAAACAGAGTGGGCTGAAATTGGACCAACCAAGGAAGACCTCTGGAAAGAGGTACGCAATGATTTCTGGCTTGCCGTAAATGCCACTTATGACCGTATACAAGCGCATTACGATAGCATCCGCGATCGTCAACGTTTGGCCATGGAAGCAAAAGAAGCACTTGGGAAGGTTGTAGTTGATTTGCTTGACGCAGACCTTAACTCTCACAAGAAATGGCAGGAGGCTACTGAAAAAGTGCTTCAAGCGCAAAAAGACTGGGCAGGTACCGGCAACGCCGCGCGTAAGGACAATGACAATGCCTATAAAGAGTTTCGTGCCGCCTGTAATGCCTTCTTTGCTGGGAAGAAAGAGTTTTATGGCAAGCAGAAAGATCAGAATAAAGCTGGGCAAGATGCTAAGTTGGCTTTGATAGAAGCTGCCGAAAAGCTAAAGAACCAAACCGACTGGAGAAATACTACCGAGGCACTGATTAGTTTGCAACAAGAATGGAAAGAAACGCCAAGTGGCGGCAACAAGGAAGACCAAAAACTTTGGTTGCGTTTTCGTGCAGCTTGCGACCATTTCTTTGAGGCCAAGAAAGAACACTTTGCAACGCTGGATGACCGCCAGGCCGGTAACCTAAAAGCTAAGCAAGAGTTTATAGCAAAGGTTGATGCCTTTGAATTGAGCGGTGAAAAGAGCAAAGACTTGGATGCTCTCAAAGGCTTCAATGAAGAGTGGCGCAACCTTGGGCCAGTGCCAAAAAACGAGATTGACAACATTAACAATGCCTACAAAAAGGCCTTGGATGCCCAATACGATAAACTGAAAATGAGCAAAACCGAAATGGTGCTCACTAAGTTTAAAGATAAGGTTGAATCGTTGGGGCAAGGAGAAGGCGGCGGCCGATTGATTGAGCAGGAGCGCCGGGTGGTTCAAGAAACTATTAAGAAGATTAAAGAGACCATTGATCAATACGAAAATAACTTAGGTTTCTTTGGTGCCAGTAAAGGTGCAGAAGTATTGAAACAAGGTGTATTGAAAAGCATAGAAAAGGCGAAAGAGGAGCTAACCGTTTGGGAAACCAAACTGAAGCAACTGCCTAAGCCCGACCCCGCACAGCAGCGCGAAGAGCGCCCACGCTTTGATAAACCAAGGTTTGATAAAGGTCGTGGTGGTAACGGTGGTGGCGGAAGACGGTAAATGATTCGCCTATTTTTGAGGTCTCAAAAAAAGAATAGCCCAATAGGAAACTAATCTAAAAACGCTACGTAAAAAGACGTAGGTTTGGGATTGAGAGAATAAAAGCAGGCAATTGGTAAAACAATGGGCCTGCTTTTATTTTTAGGGTGTTTCGGTTTACCTTTAACCAATCCATGACACTCAAGATACCGCGTCGTAAATTTTTACATTATCGCAATCTACTGTTATCGTCGGTTGCGGTAATATATTTGGTTATTAAGTTGTGGAACCGCTGGACCACCAACCCAGTGCACGATTGGTATAACTTAATATTGTTGGCTTTCTTTTTTGTTAACGTTGCTGTTGTTGCCAATTCCATTCGGCAGTTGTTTCGCACCAGCCCAGCGCTGCTTATCACCAATGAGGGTATGGTTGATTATATCAGCCCAGCCAGAATGGCCCTTATTCCTTGGTCCAATGTTACCGATGCCGAAATACGCCAGTACCGAGGCTACCCGCATTTGCTGGTTTCCATCACCAACAACCAGCAAGCAATAGATAGTGCGCGCCTCATAAATAGGTACCTCATTAAGCAAACCATCAAAAAGACAGGTGCCGCCATAATTGTCAATTGCGAAATGCTCGATTATGATAGGGAGCAGCTGCTTGAAGAAATAATGGATAAATTGGGCAAGCCTATGCTGGATAGGCACTTGATTAGCGAATAAGAAGAGCCAGCAAACGCCTAATTAGTTATATTTGTACTATGCACGTTGCCCCTACACAAACCAAGCGCTGGACCATAAGAGAAACCGACGAAGATGCCGTAACGGCCCTGCAAAAGGAGCTGAACATCCATCCCGTCCTATGCAGGTTGATGGTGCAACGGGGCATCTCTAATTTGGAGGAGGCCAAACTTTTCTTTCGCCCAAGTTTGGACGACCTGCACGACCCCTTTTTGATGAAGGATATGGCCGAAGCCGTAGAGCGCATTGAACTGGCTATTGCCAAGGGGCAAAAGATATTGATATACGGCGATTATGACGTGGATGGCACCACTTCGGTGGCACTGATGTACACCTTTCTGCGTGAGTTTTACGAGCGATTGGAATTTTATATACCCGACCGCTATACAGAAGGCTATGGCGTGAGTCAAATGGGCGTGGACTATGCCATTGATAATCACTTCAAGCTGATCATTGCCCTCGATTGTGGTATAAAGAGCGTGGATAAGGTCGCTTATGCCCGTGAGCGTGGCGTAGACTTTATTATCTGCGATCACCACTTAGTGGGCGACGAAATTCCGCCAGCCGCAGCAGTGTTAGACCCTAAGCGCCCCGATTGTCCATACCCATACAAGGAGCTGAGCGGCTGTGGTATCGGCTTTAAGTTAGCTCAAGCCTTTGCCAAGCGAAACAGCATACCCGATGAGATTGTATTTGCCCTGCTCGATTTGGTCGTGATTTCTATTGCCTCTGATATTGTGCCCATTACTGGCGAAAACAGGGTACTCTCCTATTTTGGCTTGGAGTTGATAAATAATGGCGAAAAACGAAAAGGCATTTCCAGCCTATTAAAGCAAGCAGGCGTAGATAAAGAGCTGAGCATTACCGATTTGGTGTTTATCATCGGACCACGTATTAATGCTGCTGGCCGCATGGGCCATGCCAAAGCAGCGGTGGAGTTGCTAATAAGCGATACGGAAATCAATTCTGATTCGGGTGCGGAGGAGCTGCAAAACCGCAATGCCAACCGCAAAGAAACGGACAAGGAAATGACTACGGAGGCGTTGCAAATATTACGCGACGACCCGTTGCTGGATAAGAGGACCACCACAGTGGTAATGCAGGAACATTGGCACAAGGGCGTTGTCGGTATTGTGGCCTCTAGATTAACGGAGCATTATTATCGCCCCACCATAGTGCTGACATTATCTAACGGTATGATAACAGGTTCCGCACGCTCGGTACGCGACTTTGATATACACGAGGCCTTGATTAAGTGCAGCGACTTACTAGTACAATTCGGCGGGCATAAATATGCCGCAGGTTTGAGCTTATTGCCCGAAAACTTTGAGGCCTTCTGCAACCGTTTTGAAGAAGTGGTGAACAGCACCATCCTACCAGAAATGCTGATACCCGAAGTAACTATTGATGCCGAGCTGGAGCTGAACGACATTAACGATAAGTTTTACAACATCCTCAAGCAGTTTGCGCCCTTCGGGCCAGAGAATATGCGCCCCGTGTTTGTGAGCAAAGGCGTGTTTGACTATGGCGGCACCCGCGTGGTAAAAGAACTGCACCTAAAACTGCACCTTACCCAAGACGGTAAACGCGAAGCTAAAGGCATCGGCTTTAATATGGGCTACTTTGGCGAGCAGGTAATCAGTAAAGGCAGCACCAAGCGCAAATTCGACATATGCTACTGCCTCGAACCCAATGAATGGCAAGGAAACATTAACATCGAATTGAGCGCCAAGGATATTCGGGTGGGGTAGGGCTTCAAGAATCCCTTTAGGGATGATACCCGCATAATGCAGTAACGTCCTTACAGGACTATGGAAAGCGGTACAAATTGTTTGCTACCAACCTATAGTCCTGTGAGGATGTTACAATGGTATATTTCACTAAAGCCCCTTACTTATCTTACTTTGTACCTCGTGCATTGTACATCAAAAATCAAAGGTCATTCACCACCACCACCAACGTACCAATCGGTACTTTGTTAAACACCTCAATCACCTCCTTATTCAGCATACGGATGCAGCCGTGCGAGGCGGGTTGCCCAATAAGTCCCTCTTCGGGCGTGCCGTGTATGTATATGTAACGCTTATAGCTATCTATGCCCTCGCCCTTATTAATGCCCGGCTCCAATCCTTCTAGCCATAAAATGCGAGTGGTCACATCGTCAGTGTTTACGCTAATGGGTTCGGTAATAATCTTCGCCTCGCGGCCAATGTAAGCACGGCCTTTGAATATAGCTCCAACCTTTGCTCCTTCGCCAAACTTCTCTTTTATGCGATGTATACCTGGCGGGGTTTTGTCGCTACCCGCTTTACCGCCGATACCCTTTTTGCTCGTCGATACTTTGTACGTGGCTGTTACCTTACCGTTTTGTACTAAGTATAGTTCTTGTTTGGCAGCACTGATAAGCACCAAAAGCTGCTCAGGTTGGTAGTTAAAGTCCTTTTTCAGTTGAGCAAGGTATTGCTGTGTAAGTGGCTGTTGTAGTATATCTTTTTTTGCCCTGCCGACCACGACAATAACCCCATTAACACAAACAAGGTAGGTATTAAGTATAGTATCGTTCTTTTCATAGTAGTCGTGTTTTGGGTTTCTAATCATGGTTCAGACTCCCACTCAAAATTATGCCGTAATCGCAAGTAATAAAATTTATCACCCCTTTTTATGGAATTCAAACCATCGCCGCATCACTATCTGAGACTTCACACCGTAAATATACCATTATGAAAAGCAGAAAATTAGTAACCCTTGTTTTAGTGGCTGCGCTTCTTGTAGGAAGTACCGTTGCCATAGTAGCGTTCTCTGGGCCCAAAAAAATTGTTAAAGCCCCCGATGAAACTGTAACGCCAGAACCTGCAAAGGGCTGCGTGTTTAAAACCGTTTTTAACGAAGACCCGCCGAAGCGCGAATTGGACCCAGGCTTCCGCCACCCCACGCCCGAAAACGCGTTGAAGGCGGTTAATAAAGGCCTTAAATGGCTTGCTACTGCCCAACACCCCGATGGTGGCTGGGGTGCAGGCAGCCATTCGGCACAAGATATCATCGATCCACATGCAGTGGTGCCCGACCCAGCCACTACCGCTATGGTAAGCATGGCTATTATGCGAAGTGGCACTACCCTCACCAACGGAATGTATACCACCCAGCTCAACAAGGCCACTCAATACATCTTAAAAAGCATAGAGAGCACGCCCGATGAGCAACTCAACATTACCCACCTTACCGCTACCCAAATACAGAGCAAGCTTGGTGGTAATATCGATGTAATCCTTTCGGCACAGTTCCTTACCAATTTACTCGATTATGTGGGCCACGATGCAAACCTTAAAAAGCGCGTGGAAAAGAACTTGAACGTTTGCATACAGAAAATACAACGTGCACAGGGCAGCAACGGCAGTATTGCCAACGCTGGCTGGGCGGGCGTGTTGCAATCGGGCTTAGCGGGCACGGTGTTGGAAACTGCCCAAAGCAAAGGTATGGTTGTGGACAGTGTGGCTTTGGAAAAATCGCGCCAATATCAAAAAGACAACTACAATGTAAACACTGGTACCGTTGATGCCGAAGATGGCGCTGGTGTGGTGTTGTATAGTGTAAGCAATAGCACGCGAAGCAGTGCCAAGGAAAGTCGCAAAGCGGATGAGGTAATAGCAGATGCCAAAAAGAAAGGAGTATTAGCCGATAGCGCACCAGTGACGGTAGATAATTTGAAAAAAGCGGGCATGACCGAAGAGGAAGCCTTGAAGTACAACACTGCCAACCAGATATATAACAGCGCTAAACTGCAAGCCCAAGACAAAGGAGTAATGAGCGGCTTTGGCAATAATGGTGGCGAGGAGTTTGTGAGCTTTTTGCAAACAGGCGAAAGCCTAGTAATTGGCAAAGACTATAGCTGGAAAAAGTGGTATGACGATGTATCTGCTACACTACTAAATATTCAAAATAACGACGGCACCTGGAACGGCCACCACTGCATTACCAGCCCGGTGTTTTGCACTGCTACTTGCATATTGGTGCTATCCATCAACAATGATATCGACGCCCTTGTTGCTTTGGGCGAAGAATAAGAATAGGATTGAGTTGGAAGTGTCGTTAGGCGGTTTCTTGGGAAAGGAGCCGCCTTTTCTCGTTTGTTAAGTTTATATTGCTAAATAAACAAATTGACCATATCCTTGTTTCACTTGCCTATCTAATTTTAATATGAAAAGCACACTCATAATTTGCTCATTGTTGATGCAATTGGCCGCCTGGTCTCAAGGCACCATATCGGGAAAAGTAACCGATGAACTAACCAACGAGCCTATCCCGTTTGCCAATATCACTATACAAAATACCACTACTGGCACCACTACCGATATTGATGGCAACTATGTTTTAACGGATTTGAAGCCAGGGCTATATAACCTGCAAGTATCGTTTTTGGGATATACAACCAAAACCCTTTTCGATATTGAGGCTTATACTAACAAGAAGACCATTTTAAATATCGTGTTGGCCCAATCTTCAGAGTCGTTGGATGAGGTAGTGATAAAAGAAAGCCCCTATGCCAAAACGGCCGAAAGTCCACTCTCTGTAAAAACGGTAAGTGCCAACGAAATTGAGCGTTATCCGGGAGGCAATAGAGATATTAGTAGGGTAATACAATCATTACCTGGGGTTTCAACGGGAGTATCGTTTCGCAATGATATTATTGTGCGCGGTGGCAGCCCAAACGAAAACCGTTTTTTTATTGATGGTATTGAGATACCAAGCATCAATCATTTTAGCACTCAAGGGGCATCGGGTGGTAGTAATGGTTTCATTAATGTCGATTTTATTAAGGAAGTTGATTTTTACTCTGGTGCCTTCCCAGCCAACCGGGGCAACACCTTGAGCAGTATTATGGAGTTTGGTTTTAAAGAGGGCCGCAACGATCGTGTTGCCAGCCGCTTTACCATTGGTGCTACCGAAGCGGGGTTATCGTTAGAAGGGCCGTTTAGTAAAAAGAAAAACAACACTACCTTTATTGCCTCCTACCGCCGCAGCTATCAGCAATTGTTGTTTAAAGCACTGGGTTTACCATTTTTGCCATTATACAACGATGCCCAATTTAAGATTAAAACTAAATTCAAGAACAAGAGCGAATTGATTGTATTGGGCTTGGGTGCTTTCGATAAATTTAAACTAAACCTGGGCGCCAACGAAACAGAAGACCAACAATACATTTTGGGCTTTTTACCCTATTTTAACCAATGGAACTATACTATAGGCGCTCGCTACCGAAAGTTTACTGAAAACGGCAACTATCTATTGGTGGCCAGCCGTACCCAGCAAAACAACGAGAACTTTAAGTATCGAGATAATGAAAACGACAACCCCGATGCTTTGTTGTTCCGCTTAACGAGCAACGAGAGCGAAAATAAGCTTCGCTACGAGCAAAATATGCTAGTGGGTGGCTTTAAGCTAAACTTTGGCGCTGGATACGAGTTTGCACAATACGAAATAAATAGTATCGCAGTGGTGCCAACAGATGCAGGCAACTTTACGGCCAGCTACAGCTCTAAAATCAACCAGCACAAAGGAGCTTTGTTCGGGCAGGTAAGCCGCAGCTTTTTCAACAGCCGATTGTCGTTGTCACTGGGACTGCGCACTGATATTAATAGCTACAATAGCCGAATGGCCAATCCGCTGCGCCAATTATCGCCTCGTTTCTCGGCAAGCTACACGCTTAAACCAGGCTGGAACATCAACTTCAACACGGGTCGTTATTTCCAATTGCCACCCAATACTACCCTCAGCTACCGTGATAGCTTAGGCACACTGACAAACAAAAACACGCTGAACTACATAGGCAATACACAGTTTGTTATCGGTACTGATTATACTACCCAAAGCAATACTAGGGTGAGCATTGAGGGTTTTTTGAAGTTGTACAATAACTATCCGTTTTTGCTGGATGATAGTATTTCGTTGGCAAACTTGGGTGCAGTATATGGCGTAGTGGGCGATGCACCGGCCAATAGCAACTCAGATGGACGGGCGTATGGCTTTGAGGTATCGGTACAGCAAAAGTTGTTTAAAGGATTCTTTGGTATTGCTTCATATACCTTCGCTATTAGCGAGTTTACGGATAAAAATGGTGATTATAGATATAGTAGCTGGGACAGGCGCCATGTGTTTAGTATAGCGGTGGGCAAGAAATTTAAACGTAACTGGGATATTGGAACTCGTTTTGGGTTGGCTACTGGCAATCCATTTACCCCTTACGATGCAGCATATTCCTCGCTGATAAGTGTTTGGGATGTTAAAGGCGAAGCCCAGCTTGATTATAACCAACTGAACGAAGGCCGCAACTCATTAGGCCAGCAGTGGGATATAAGGGTAGACAAACGGTGGTATTTCAAGAAATGGTCGTTGAACTTATACTTGGATATACGCAATGTGCTGAACAGTACCACCAAGCTGAACCCCGATTTGGTAGCCGTAAGGGATGCCAACGGAAACTTAGTGGTTGACGCCAATGACCCTACCCGATACCAAATGAAAAGGGTTCCGAGCGAAGACGGATTGATATTGCCTTCGATAGGTATTGTAATTGAGCTATAAAATAGAAGGCCGCCCCTTTGAGAGCAGCCTTCTTGGTTCAACAAACAACAATCATCAAAACAATAAGGGAGTTATCGCTGTATCAGTACTTTTTGTACCGAAGTAAATTCGTTGTTGGATAATTGCATCAAATACATACCATTGTAAACCGTGCTTATATCCATATATGCAATGGTGCTGCCTTGGTTAATGGCGGTTTCTATTATCAATTTGCCAGAAATATCAAACATCTGCACTTTAATAGTTTCCTTCAACAATCCATTGTACTGTATAGCTAGCAAATCGTTGGCTGGGTTGGGGAACAAGGAAACCTTTAAGTTATCAAAGTCTTGGGTTACAATACCGGTACCAGTGGTGTCTTCAGTGGGTATGTAGGTGGTTACCGCTTCGGTTATAGAGGGGACTTTTACAGCATTTTTTACGCCATAAAATGTTGGCCCCACCGCATAAGGATATGCAGAGTTCCAGTTTTCGTCAACAGTGCAGAAGTATGCATAAGTGCCGTTCGGGTATTCGGGCGTTTCACAATAGCGGCCATTGTGCTCGTCTAAATACTCAGGGGCTGCGTTGGCAATGTACTCATAGTCTTCCCTAAAAAGACCCAAAGGATAAGTGCCATTTACTGGCGGGCCCGCGGTTACTGTATTACCGTTGGCGTATGTGGTGCGGGTGGTAATGTTTCGCAATGAATAGCTAGATTGCATGCGAGCAATACCGCCAGTACCGTCAGTGTTTTTGTAACCATAAGCACCATAAATAGGGAATCCATCGTAAGAAAAACCTAATAATGGCGAATGTTCTGTGCTGTCAATAGTGTACAAACCATCGGCATCGTATAAGTTGCAAACGGTAGAGATTACGGTAAGATCTAGCTTAAATGCTGATGGGTTTTGGTGGTGGTGGTAGTTGCCCATAGCTGGGTGGCCTTTGGCACAATCGAACCCTGCTTTTTCGGCTACAATGGCATCGCGGTTCCACACGCCATCGCCCATGCCGCCCGCAGGGCCGCCCGCTAAAGCGCCGGCACTATTTTTCCAGGAAACACCATCGCGGTAATCGAACAGTGCTACCCCATTGATGAATATACCAATGTTGCCGCCATTGGTGTTAATCGCTGCCCCTGTATTTTGGGTGGGCTTTAATGAAATCTTAAAAATGGCGTTCTGCCCGGTAGCTTGTGACGGGTTGTTGTCCAAAAACGGCCCCGTTGGGTAACTAGGGATGCCTTGGGTGGTAACATACACCCAGTCTGTGGAGTACTGCACCGTTTGCACGTTTGCCAGCGTATTGTTACTTCTGGCTGTAGAGTTGCCTTGCACATAATAGCTGCCTAGTAGGGAGTTGTTTTGCAACCAAGCGATAATGGCAGGGTTTGTTTGAGCAACCGAAACGGCCAAATAGCAACAGGCAAGTAGCGAAAAGAGTATTTTTTTCATAGGGTTAGCAGTGTTTGTTAATTGTTTGACGCCATCATTGTTTAATCCCTTCGCCAGCGGGCTAAAATTTCTTTAGGGTAGCTATAATTGGGGTTGAAAACGAAAGATTTATCGCTCAAAGTCAACAGGAATGCTACCAAATCCACCTTTTCGTTTTGAGTAAGTATAATAGGTTGTTGTAACCTTTTATCCTTTTGGTTGCAGAAGGTAAGGCTGGTGTAGTGAGTAACCACTTGCGATAGCTTTGCAAACCGCCCATCGTGCATGTAAGGGAATGAGTATGCCGCATTGCGTAAGGTGGGTACTTTGAATTTGAACGAGTCTAGAGGGTTGTGGCTAATAACCACCCGGCCAAGGTCGTTAAGGGTGCTGTCTATGTTCAAACCGTTATCAGTAAACTCGTAAGTACTGAACAAAGGCTCCGTATGGCAGCTGTTGCAGTGCTGCTTAAATAGGTGATAGCCGTTAGCTTCTTGCTCCGTAAATACGGATTCCTTGCGCATTACACTATCGTACTTGGCGTTGGCTGATATAAAAGTCAATTGAAACTGCGATAGGGCCTTCAATGTTTGCGCTCCAGTAATAGTGCTATCTGCAAACGCATCAAAAAACAACCCACGGTACATAGGTATTTGGCGCAGTTTACTTACTACGTTGGCAATATCTTCGTCCATTTCCTTGGGATGGCTTATGGGTGCTAAGGCTTGCATATCCAGGTGGTTTATGGCACCATCCCACATAAACTCCGATTGCCAAGCCAAGTTTATCAACGCGGGGGCGTTTCGGGTGCCTATTTGGTCGTTAATGCCGTGGCTCAAATCATGGTCAACGTGCGCAAAGGCATTGTATGGCGAGTGGCAAGATGCACACGATATGGAGTTGTCTTTAGAGAGAATAGGGTCGTAAAAAAGCACCCTGCCCAGGTCAATTTTTTGTTGGGTTAATGGATTTTTCTTAAAGTCGTAAACGGGCTTCGGAAAATAAGAAGGATACGCCAGCTTAAACCCCTTAGATACCGTAAACGACAGCAAACCCAATCCAAATAATATCAGCCAAAGCTTCTTCATGGCTGTATATTGGTAGTAAAGTTTTGCTTGATAATAGTTGACAAGGATATTGCCTTAGCGCTGGGCGACATGATTTCGGGCTCCAACTTTAAATCTAAGCTACCCAGTATTTTATCAAGCGCAATATACACGGTTAGGTCTCCGTCATTGGTGCAAGAAAAAGTAACGGTTTGTAAGGCATTGAAAGGAGGCATGTAGCCCCCGATGTGGTACTGGAATTTATGATTTCGGGAGTTGCATACTGGGCTCGTGCCTTCTAGTTTAAAGTTGATAAAACCGCTCTGCCATGCCCAATACATGCCGTTCATGGGGTCAAGCGCACCGCCCATCGCTCCGGAAACATTAGTAATACTATCAATACCGATGTGGAGTTGTATTTGGTCGAAAATGAAGGGTTTGGGTAAATCAAGCTCTAAGGATTGAGTTTCGGGTATGGTTGCATCTACTAAGTAATAGCCATTTACTAATTCGTGTACTACTTTAACGCCTTTCAATAGCTTTACCCCAGATACATAAAACCGCAACCCTTCTATTGTAATACTATCATTTATGTTAGGTAGGTAGTACGCCTTATATAGTTGCAAGGGTTGGTTGTTGAATGTGGGTATAAACTTCAACGCATAGTTTGTAGTTTGGCCATGCCCAACTGTGGCAAACCAAAACAAAAGCAGATACATTAAAGTAAGCTGTTTATTCATAAGCGCTTCAACAAGCTGCAAGTTATCAATCCTTACCCAATAAGACGACTAAACCCTGTATATCCTTTGCTTAACGTAGCCATTGCCTTGGTTGGTTTTACAGCCCTATACTTCAATTTCAAAATCGTAGTTCGTACCTTTATCTTGCTTGACCCCATCAGAAGCCATATCGAAACTAGAAGCCTACTGCGCCTACCAAGAGCGCTGCGAGCAAGAAGTGCGCAACAAGCTGGCCAAGCTTACCGTGCCTATGGAGTTGCACGCCGAGGTGTTTAAATACTTGCGCGAGCAAGGGTTTTTGGATGATGCACGGTTTGCCAAAACATACGCAGGTAGTAAATTGCGACTGAAAAAGTGGGGCAAAATGAAGATAGTGCAGGGTCTAAAAATAAAAGGGATAAAGGAACTCCACATTAGCAATGCCCTTAAAGCGCTTGATTGGGACGATTACTACAACACCATTCGTGCTCTGTTGGAACAAAAAGGCCGGCTGCTGAAAGACCCCGAGGGATACCAACGCCAACATAAGCTGGTAACATATGTAGTAGGCAAGGGCTTTGAGCCTAACTTGGTGTGGGAAGTATTGAAAGAAGAAGTCCAATAAAAAAGGGGCCACCTTGCGGCAGCCCCTTTTAGCTATATTTTAAATGGGCAGGTATTATCTTACAGGCAATACATAAATGAAGCCAAGCTCAACACCACCTGTTACGTTAGTAGTTTTTTCAGTGCCAAAAATACCTTTGCTATCAGTAGCGCTGGTAAGGGCACCATCGAATCGAAGTCCAGCATTGATTTTAAAGTTCTCGTGAACATTAAAGCCCAAACCGAAGCCCAATACTAAGCCAATATTCAAACTTTCAAGTTCATCTTTAACATCAACGTCGCCGATAAGGTTGTTTGGGTCTTGAACTTCACCAGAAAGCAACACGCCAAATTGAGGGCCAAAATTGCCTTGGAAATAAACAACTTCTTCAGAGTTGGTGTTGAAATGCAAAAGAATAGGTATTTTCAAATACTTAACCTTCAATTCAGCACCGTCTTCGCCAAACGATTTGAAGTTCTGTCCTTGGCTTGAGTACAAGAAATCAGCACCTAAACCAAATCCATCTGTAAAGTGGTAGTTTACCGTAGCGCCAAACATGTAGCCAAAGGTGGTTTTGTAATCTAGTTCATCGCCTGCATCAGAAAAGTCCTTGTTGAACATCCAAGTAGTAATTGGCGTAACTTTCAATCCTGCGTGCAATCCTTTTTGTGCGAATGCTGAAGGCAACATCAAAATAAAAGCCGCAGCAATCAAAACTAACTTTTTCATTGTGGTTGATTTAGTGTGATATAATGGCCAAAGATAGATAATTTTAGTAGGTTAAAACTATAACCCTCATTAGGTACGACTTAAAAAACATCAATCACTTGAAATTATTTAGGCTATTTTTTCCTGTTTTCGTTTTTACTTGCCTAATCGGCCAGATTGCAATGGCCGGAAACGGCAATAATGCCCTGAAATATATACTCTCTGGCGATTATGACAAAGCCCGCACCTTTCTCGAAAAAGGCAGCAAAAAAGACAGTACCGACTATGCCATACATTTCCTTTGGGCAGAATATTATGCTGCTGGCGACAATAAGGCCAGAAACATTGACAGTGCT
>CAIOSU010000385.1 GCA_903861055.1 uncultured bacterium | reverse complement strand
GGCGCCAGTAGCACCAGCGATACCTTGTATGCCAATTGCACCTGTTGCGCCAGTTACACCAGCAGGGCCTTGTGTGCCTTGCGGACCAGCAGGGCCATCGTTACCGGTTGCGCCTGTTGGGCCTTGCGGACCCATAGGGCCACCTGCAGGACCAGTTGGGCCAGTTGGGCCAAGCAATCCAACACCTGTTGCACCAGTGGCACCAATTGGGCCTGTTGGGCCTGTTACGCCCTGTATACCTTGAATGCCCTGTGGGCCATCTATACCTTGTAAACCTTGAGGGCCAGTAGCTCCAACACTACCTGTTGCACCGGTAGCGCCAGTATTGCCTGTGGCACCAGTTAAACCTTGAATACCTTGCGGGCCTTGGGCGCCAGCAGCGCCAGTTGCACCTATACTGCCTGTTGCCCCAGAGGCACCTGTAGCGCCCGTAAGCCCTTGGATACCTTGCAAACCTTGAATGCCTTGCAGCCCTTGAGGCCCCGCAACACCAGTGTTGCCAGTAGCGCCAGTAGCACCAGTTGGGCCTACCAAACCAGTTAGGTCCACTATGTGATTAATACCTCCTTCTGAAAACTGAAGGGTTGTGCCTACAATACGCATGTTGGTTATCAATTCATTGCTAACATTTGCGTCAGCATCGTTAACTAGGCTGCTTAGGTCAATGTTTTTAGTGCCACCCGCATCGGTTATTTGTAACATGCTGCCCGTAAGCACCGCTGAGCGTATTAGCTCATTGGTTGGGTCGGCATCGGCATCGTTCACTAAGCTGTTAAGGTTCACCGAGTGTGTTCCTGCAGCATCAATAATGTTAAGGGTAGTACCTGTAAGGTTGGCACCTGTAATCAATTCGTTGGTAGCGCTCGTGTCGCTGTAGTTTAATAAGCTACCCAGATTTACTACTTGTGGCACGCTATTGTGGGTTAAGGTTAAGTTTTTGGTAGCCGCATCAAAAGTCATGGTAATAGTGTCCGGCTGAGAAGCTGCACCAGCGCCAAGCGCGGCCAAGCTTACTGAGAATGTATCGTTCTCGGCAGTTACGGTAAGTACTTTAGTAGTTTGGTCGAACAATAAACCCGTTATGGCATCATTGCTAGCCAACGAAGAAAGGTCGGCAAAGCCACCATCTTCCAAGCGTAAAATCTTAGCAGCGGGGTCATACACCAGTTGTTGGTCGTCGGTATTATCCATAAGGTTGGTCAACGAAACAGTATTGCCGTTGGCAATGCTTAGGTTGGTGCCTTGTAGGTTAAGTGTTGGGGTACCGAGGTCATCATTTGCAGCTACCCAAGAGCTACCGGTCCATTTCAAAACTTGGCCAGCATTTGGGGTTGCGTTCACATCGGTTAGGTCGTTTAGTTGTATTGCACTGGCACTACCACCAGCCACTACCGGAATAACGGTGCGGCGGGTCGAGTCGCCTTCAACAATCACCAATTCTTGCGTAAGAGTATCAAAATAAAATTGATTGATTGCTTCATTGGTAACATCGTTGTCGCTGTTAATGGTTTTGCCACTCTCCAACGAAAACAACGCATAAGGCACCGACTGAAGCTCTGAGCTATTTACCAGCACAAAATTGCCACCACCCTTGGGGTCCATTTCCACCTTCAGCCATTTGCCACCATCGGCCCAAGGCACGTTGGTAAAGTCGCCGAAAACAACATCGCCTTGCCCAATAGACAAGGAGAACAACCCATATTGGTTGGTTGTGAGCGCATGAACTTCGGTATAAAATATCTGCTGATCAAACTGATCCGTAATGCTAATGCGCATACGGATATTTTGATCCATTATAACAGAGCCAGATAGGTCTCTAGCTACAGCTTGATAACGAATGCCTTGAGTTGTTTGCGCGTAAGTGGTGGTAGCGCCGAACATCAACAGGACAAATAACCCGAGATGAATGAGAGTTCTCATTTTGTGGTGTATTGTGGTGAATTGGTTTTGAGTTAAATCAACTAGATGCCGCACAGCATGCTATACCCATTTTTACGTATGGTGCCAAAAATTGTTTCAAGGAGTTATAAAGAGGTTGTTGGGGGGTGCAAAAAATGCAGCTCAGCACACGGCAAATCGCCTAATGTTGCTACTGCCGACTACTCATAAATTGGACCCACTTTGGGTATACGGGCCAAGGGCGCAGGCGTAAGCATTTGAACCGGAGTTTTAAAAAAGCAGTAAATTAACCTCCAAACCAATCATCATGACCACCGTTTATAGAAGTGTACTTGGCATCATAGGGCTTGGGTTTGCCCTTTATTTTTTTGCGACCATTGGGCCTTTGTTTCTGACCCAGCCCGATATAGTAGCAGCCTTCAAAGCCGGATACGTCAATTCGTATTCATCAGGCTTTGCTACCGATGCTATTGCCTGCTGGCTGGTTTTAATCTGTTGGATAGTGTATGAAAAGCTACAACATGGCATAAAGCATGGCTGGGTGGCTATAATATTGGGTTTTATGCCAGGAGTAGCCACTGGGTTTGCTGTGTACTTGCTGCTGCGAACCTATCAGCACCCAGCAATTTGAGCTTGCGCAACTTGTTACAGGCATTCCCTCTCGCAACTTGCCAATTTTCTTCATCGAAATAGGTGCAGCATAGCAAATACCTGCATTTACGTTAAAAAATCAAAGGTTTACCTTTTTGCGAGTCTTGGGTGTTTACCTTTGCCAGCGATTAAAGTATTGTGTGCTTGTTTTACGTACTATTGTTACCGCCCCTCTTCCAGTTATGCCCGTAACGTGTTTGTTGGTTATGGGTGTGCTTTTCGGCTATTTTCTTTTTTCGAGTGGAGAGGGGAAAGCCTCAAGCTAAAAAATACGAGTAAACACGCACAGAACATTCTGATACTACGCTTAAAAGCTTATTGCTATCCCTGTATATTGTTGCCATCTTGCAAAATGGAAAAATCAGAAGTAGTTGGCCTGCTTGATTTGCATTACCCTGATTTGTGTGCAGGAGAATTTGCTCAGGAAATAGCGGACAACTCGTTCCCGGTTCGTTTTAAGCAGGGGGATG
>CAIOSU010000384.1 GCA_903861055.1 uncultured bacterium | reverse complement strand
GATGGAAGGGCTCAATATCCTCAATAAAATTATCAAGCTTTTGAATTTCGCCTTCAAAGTTCTCAATCAAAATGTCCGTATCAATGTTCTTAATCTTCACTTTGTATGCCTTGCGTGGCTTTACGTGCTGCGCCAGTTCGTGATTGTAATAGTGTTTTTTTACAAACTCGATAATTAGTTGCTTGGAAATATCAGAGTACATTTTGCTTATGCTCAAAGGGCCGATGAGGTATTTGAATTGGGGATTTTTTAACAAAAACGCCATAATGCCCCGCCACAATAAAAATAACGGCAACCTTTTTCTTTGGTACTCTGGCACAATGTATGCCCTACCAAGCTCAGCACTTTGCTCCAGGATAGGGTGAAAAGGTTTTTCGAACTTAAAAAGGCTGGCAATATAAAACCCTTTAGCACTATATGATTGGTATATAAAATCGCCGCGACCGATACGGTACCCACCAACTAATTTATTGGCCACTTTGTCCCATATAATGAGTTGCTCGTAGTAGAGGTCATACTCATCAATATCTCTTGGTTTATTGCTTCCTTCGTCAACTGTTCTAAATGTAATTTCTCGCAATCGTCCTATCTCTAATAGGGTGTTTGGTATTTGAGATGCACGTGCTGTAAGCACCTCAAACTCAGCCTGAGTAAACAATAAATTACTTTCACGTACATGGGCTATTTCATTAATAATCAATTTGTTATCAATAGCAGGAGCAATTTGCTGGGTGGCATCAAGCTTTATGCTGCCCGGAAAGTAAAATTGTTTTACATCGATAGGAGTGCCTAATGCCAATGTGCGTGCCCTTAAAAAACGGGATAGTCTGGCTAGTCGGCCAAAGGAGGCAATCTCTTGTAGCGAAATAGGTGTTCCAATCCTTACATTAATTGTCAGTTCTTTTTCCGGTGCTTTGTTTTCTAGAGGATTATTAAGGTGGGCTTTAAGCTGTTTTAGTATTTTTAGGTCGGCTGCTTGAAAGCTAATGGGTACTACTGGCAACTGTAAGTCGCGAATTAATTTTATTACCGCTGGTTCCCAGATTTTATCAAATGTTCTTCCCTCCGTTAACTCTTCGTTTTCAATTGCTGGAAACACACCAATAGCTCCGCCAGCATCCAAGTGTTTGTTTAGCTTATGTTTTTTATCAAGTAGCTTGTAAAATTCTTTTCTTGCTTTACGGTCTTTCAATTCTACGAGGTCGTTGCCTAACTGTTGGCTGAAATTGGTTTCGCCGTATGTTACTACTTTAGACGCCCTACCGCTCGTTTGAAGTATTTGAAGCATTAACAGGTAGTCTAAGTCGCCAATAAGGTGACGGCTGATGGCAATAAAGGGGCTTAAAGGGAAATGTTTTAGCTCTTCGTCGTTAATTACGTTTAGCGAAACTCCAATTTCCGACCAGATGGCGGCCAACTTATCTGGTGTTGAGTTGTATTTGCTTTCTTCCATGAAACAACGTTAAAGCTAACCTCTGGTTGTTAAGTGTACATTAAGCAAGTGTTGTGAATACGCCAATCTAACGATTCTAGCCGGATATTCAGTTAATAGAGGCAAATGTAGGTGCAAATTTCTATCTATGTTTAACAACTATGACCGATATTTTTACTCCTGAAATGGTAAATATCAAGTACCTTTATGGCAATGCGCCGCACTAACGACCACACCTTGAAAGATGCCATTAAGCATCTGTTAAATGCCTACAAGCTTAAGGGTAAAATTTTGGAAACTCGATTGCTAGGGGAGTGGGAAACTTT
>CAIOSU010000383.1 GCA_903861055.1 uncultured bacterium | reverse complement strand
TAAACAACGGTCAAGTTCATTTAAACGAAAATCGCTAAGCAATGGACCAACTGCAAGAAACCAGTATTCAGAAATTAGGATTGCGCAACGGCATAGTTGCTGGCATATTGAGCATAGTTTATACTTTGGTGCTCTATACAATGGGTGGTGAGTGGATGTTCAAGACCTCTATCCAAATGCTGGGCAATGTTTTTTTGGTCGGTACTATGATATATACCGTGCATTCTTATCGCAAAGCGCATGGTAATTATGTAAGCTTCAAGCAAGCTTTTGGTGGCGCATTTTCGGTGGGGGTTTTAGGTATTCTTATACCTCTGGTATTCGCTTACTTGTTATATGCTTTTATCGATCCAGAATTGACCATGCGGTTGAAGGATTACAGTGTAAAGGTGTCCATCGAAATGTTCCAATGGTTTAACATGAGTGAAGAGCAAATTGAGGAGGCATTGGACAAAATCAAAGAGCAAGATTACTCACCCACTGTTGCCAACTATGCTAAAGGTTATGCTGGTGGACTGTTGATGGGAGCATTGTTCGCCGTTATTATTGCATTGGTGTTTTGGATAATTTCAAGAAAAAATGAGCCAACACCAGACCTTGCCTCATTTGGCACAGACACTGATCAAAATATACTGGACAACTAATGCAGCTATCCATAGTCATACCACTTTATAATGAGGAAGAGTCGCTTCCAGAATTGCACGCTTGGATAAAAAGGGTAGCAGAAAGTGAAGGCTATGACTATGAGGTCTTGTTTGTTGATGACGGTAGCCGCGACAATTCATGGAAGGTAGTTCAAAGCTTAGCGCAGGAAAATCCTCGAGTTAAAGCTATCCAGTTTCAACGCAATTACGGTAAATCGGCTGCTTTGAACGAAGGTTTCCAAGCTGCCCAAGGCGATGTGGTAATAACCATGGATGCCGATATGCAAGATAGCCCAGATGAGATACCAGAGCTATACAACATGATTGCCAGTGGCGAGTTTGAGTTGGTATCTGGCTGGAAACAAAAGCGTTTCGACCCTTTGACCAAAACTATCCCTACCAAAATATATAATGGCGTTTCGCGGTTCTTTACGGGCATTAAGCTGCATGATATGAACTGTGGCCTAAAAGCTTACAAGCGCCAAGTAGTAAAAAGCATAGAGATATACGGCGAAATGCACCGCTACATACCGGTAATTGCCAAGCGTGCCGGATTTAGTAAAATAGGGGAGAAGGTCGTACAGCATCGCGAGCGTCAGTATGGAGTTACCAAATTTGGCATGGACCGTTTCGTAAATGGTTTTCTCGATTTGCTGTCCATCTTGTTCGTTACCCGCTTTAGCAAAAAACCGATGCACTTTTTTGGTACCATGGGTTTGCTGGTGTTCTTTATCGGGTTTATCATTTTGCTGTACCTTACTATCAGTAAGTTCTTTTTCCAAGGCTATGGCATGACCGAAAGGCCGATATTTTACTTCGGATTGGTAACCATCATCATTGGTGTTCAACTGTTCCTTACCGGATTTTTGGCAGAGTTGATTTCACGCAGCGCTGCCGATAGAAACGATTATCTTATCAGCCAGCGTATTGGATACTGATTATGCTATACTCCCTCATAATACCGCTATACAACCGCCCCGACGAGATACGGGAGTTATTGGAAAGCCTGCTGCTGCAGACCTACAAAAACTTTGAGGTAATTGTGGTTGAAGATGGCTCAAAGCCAGAACTCAGCGCCGAGCAGATTGTGATGGGCTATGCCGATAGGTTGGATGTAAAGTACTTTTATAAAACCAATGCTGGCCAAGGCTTCGCGCGCAACCATGGTTTTGAGCGTGCCAAAGGCGATTACTTCATCATTTTCGATTCCGACATCATTGTGCCGCCTCATTATATGGAAGCGGTAAACAAAGACGTTATAGAGCGTGGTTTGGATGCCTTTGGTGGCCCCGATGCCGCTCACGAATCGTTTACAGATGTGCAAAAGGCCATTAGTTATGCCATGACCTCCTATTTTACCACTGGAGGCATTAGGGGCAAGAAGAAAAACTTGGGGCCGTATCACCCGCGTAGCTTCAATATGGGCCTATCCCGTAAAGTTTACGAAACCGTCGGTGGATTTATTATACCCTTTATGGGCGAAGATATTGAATATAGTATCCGCATATTGAATGCAGGCTTTAAGTCTGGGTTGATTGAGGAAGCATACGTTTACCACAAGCGCCGCACTGACTTCAAGCAGTTTTTTAAGCAGATTAAATTTTTTGGTAGGGCGCGCATCAACATTCATAGCTTTTTTCCTAGCGAATTGAAAGTGGTGCATTTCTTCCCAGCAGTATTTACGCTATATCTTTGTTTATTGCCTATAATGATATTGGTTTGGCCTTCGACAGGGTGGTGGATGTTCCGCTTTTTATTCTTGTTCACGTTCGTCATTTTTGCAGATGCTACTAGTAAGCATGATAACTTAAAAATCGGTGCTTATTCAGTAGTTGCATCCTACATTCAGCTTACAGCATACGGTATTGGTTTTATGAATGAAGCCTATCACCGTTGGGTAAAGAAGGAGGCAACCAATGCCAAGCAATAAGCCCTACCCAAAGGTTAGTATCATTACGGTGGTGTACAATAGTAGCGATGCATTGAAAGCAACGATAGAGAGCATCACTTCGCAAATCTATCCCAACATCGAGCACATTGTTATAGATGGCGGCTCTACTGATGGG
>CAIOSU010000382.1 GCA_903861055.1 uncultured bacterium | reverse complement strand
TTTCTTTAAACTCGGTATTTACGTATTGAAACGTTTCCAAAGCCGTTTCAAAATCGCCTTTCAAGTAGTAACTAATGCCCAGCAGCATGTAGTTATTGTCGGCATAAATACTCTTTTCGTGGTCTTTAATACCAGTAGAGGTTTTTTTGATAACCAAATCCAAATCGGTGCTGTAGGAGGTGGCTAGGTCTGGATTTTTATCAATGTATATGGGCAGCACCTTGGTATAGTCGTCAAGGTTGGCGGCGCGCATATTTTGCTGCACGGCAGCTAATTTAAGATCCGAATTAAAATAACCGTTGTTTCGAGCCGTTATATCGTGGTACACTTGCTTAGTAAGCGGCAGCTTCTTTTTCTGTATTGCATAGCAACCAGAAAAAGCAATGATGGTAGCGCAAGCAGCCCCTATTATTGTTATTTTCGCGAGTCTCAATTGTTTGGTTATTGATTAATCGGTTACTTGTTGTTGGTTAATATTAAACTACTTTATTGGTATCGATGAATATTTTAGATAAAGGCAAGCGGCTAGTAAACATCATTAACACCACAAGATACCAATAACTAATAATCAATCAACCAATCATCCAATAATCAGTTAACCATACAATAACTGTATTTTGGCAAAATTATTTTAAATTTCCCAATTAGGGTGAATGCCTGACCAATAAAATGAGCACAGATAAAGGTAAAGGAAGCCGGTTTTTCCGAAAAATGAGGGATAAGTACCGGTTGGTGGTACTTAACGATCAAACATTTGAGGAACGCGCATCAGTGCGCCTTTCGCGCTTTAATGTCTATATTATTGCGGGTAGCGTGTTTTTTGTGCTTACCATTTTCATTTTTGCGGTTATTGCCTTTACTCCAATTAAGCAATATATACCTGGCTATGGCGATGTGAGCGTACGCCGAAACTTGATAAAGTTAAGGTTGGAAACCGATTCGCTCCAAAATATGGTGCGCCAACAAGAACTGTGGATACTGAACGCCCGCAACGTATTGGCTGGCAACGATACCCTCGATTTGGATACCAGTGGTTTTGTTACTCAAGCACCCAAATATGATAGTATTAGGCTTGATGAAGTGCCTGCTGCCGATAGGTTGCTTCGCGAAGAACTGGAAAAGGAAGATGACTATGCCCTCATTTTTTCGCCGGATGATAAGGTTGATAAGCCCGAAAGCCTGAGCAATCTCAAGCTTTTTCCGCCATTGTTGGGCATCGTGTCGGCATCATTCGATCCTTTAAAAGGCCATTATGGCACCGATATTGTGGCCAAAGAGAAGGAGAGCATCAAGACTATTTTGAACGGCACCGTGATAATGGCCGACTGGACCGTTGAAACGGGCTACGTGATAGCCATACAGCACGAGCACGACCTAGTAAGCATATACAAACATAACTCGGTTTTATTGAAAAAAGTTGGTACATTTGTTAAAACGGGTGAAGCCATTGCCATTATAGGAAATAGCGGCGAGCAAACAACCGGGCCACACCTGCATTTCGAACTTTGGCGCAATGGCGTGCCGGTAAATCCGGAAAGTTACATTGTGTTCTAAACGTTGATGGTATGTTTGGGATTAAAAATGATGAAAACAGTGCCGCCAAATCTGGCAAAGGTGCTTTTCTTATAAATCAATTTTCTGAAGGAACCTTTATTCAAGGCGACATTCAATCGTCGGGGGATATTAGGGTGGATGGTGTAATTACCGGTACTGTAAACTGCACTTCGAAAATAGCAATAGGCAAAACCGGCAAAATTGATGGCGATATAGTGTGCGCCAGTGCCGATATTGAAGGCCATGTAAATGGTACATTGAAGGTAAATGATGTGCTGATTTTGAAAAAAACAGCCGTAATAAACGGGGACATTGTAGCCGGAAAGTTTGTTATGGAAGAAGGTGCCATGTTCAATGGAACCTGCACAATGGGCTCTCGGGAGCTAAAAAATGAAAAACAAGGAAAACCAGCCCTTCAAAAAGAAGCCATTATTGGATAGTTATGCCAAATATAGCGCTGCGGGCTTTCAAATGCTGGCGGCAATACTAATTGGTTATTTTCTGGGTGCTTGGTTGGACAGGAAGTTTCCGCTAAACGGCAACGGAACTCCAATTTTTACAGCGTTTAGTTCGTTGGTGTTTGCAGGTGTAGCTATGTATCTTTTTATTAGGCAAGTAACCCGCGATAAATGACCAAGTTTCGCCATTTTGTAAAATCGTTGCTCAAGCTTACGTTTGCTATGGCTGTGGTGCTGTTTGCGCTGGGTTTTTTCAAGTTCTTTTTTCCTTACCTTATCATTAGTTGGTTTAGCTTGGCTTTCTTTTTGGCTTTAACCATATTTAGTGGCTACTATAACTCGCGCAGTATTAAGAAACCGTTTTTTCTCAATATATTTTTCGGTACGCTGGCAGTGAAGTTTGTGTTGAGCTTAGCATTCATTTTTATTTACTTCATCATCTTCGACCCAACGAAATGGGTGATATTGCCTATCATGTTCATCTTCTTTGCCTATAAATCGTCGGAGACACTGCTATTAGTGAGATTTGCCCGTGATTTGCCAGATGATGGAATGCCTCTGTAAGGGGTTATACTTGGCGCTGTAATAAGCTATTAATGTAGTTTTCTAACGGTTCTATTTTATCGGCACTTAAGCTTAAAGAGTGCAAAGCATCTAAAGCTCCTTTATGATATTCAAGGCGCATTGCTTCGGCAGCATCTACTACTTTTAGTTTTAAATATAGCTGTTTTACGGCTGCTACCTTCTCTTCGGGGTCAATATCGTTGTTGGTTATGTAACTTTCAAGTTGGGCCTTGTCGTCGCCAGTGGCCAACTCTAGTGCCCTAATGAGCAGGCAGGTTTTTTTGTTTTGACGAATGTCGCCGCCTATCGATTTACCAAACGAGGCTTCATCTCCAAAGCTATCTAGTATGTCATCTTGTATCTGGAAAGCCACACCGGTATCTACACCTACTTTGTAAAGCAATTGTTGGTCGGTAAGGCTGGCCCCAGCCGCGATAGCACCTATTTGCAAACTGGCACCTAACAGCACAGCGGTTTTGTACGATATCATTTGCAAATATTCGTTTAGCGATACTGTTTGGCGGTCTTCAAAGTTCATATCCATTTGTTGGCCCTCGCAAACTTCAATGGCAGCTTTGTTAAACACGCTAATAACCTGCCTATAAGCAGCATCAGGCAAGTGCTTAAAGTACTCGTACACGTGTATCATCATTACATCGCCACTTAATATAGCACGGGCTGTGCCATACTCCTTGTGCACGGTATGCTGGCCACGGCGCAAAGGTGCTTGGTCCATTATGTCGTCGTGCACGAGGGTAAAATTGTGGAACAACTCAATGGCATAGGCCAAGGGCAATGCTTGTTGTAAATCGCCATTGAACATATCGTTTGCGGCTAAGCATAATACCGGACGGGCGCGCTTACCACCTAGGCTCATGATGTAATTTACAGGGGCGTATAACTCAATAGGTGCGCCCTTAATACCTGAGGTATCATGAAATTGTTGGTATGTATTGGCCAATTGCGATAGCGAGAACATGCGGTAGTTGGTTAAACCATGAAATTACCAATATTTGAACCTAAATGTGCACTGCTGCCCATTTAAAACAAATGACAAACGTCAGAAAGTTTTGTTTAACAAGGTTAGAGAAACCTTCACTAAAAACCGTTTACGCCATTTACCGTGGTATATTTCAGGGTAACTTTTTTGTCGGGATTAAGGTATTTGTAGGCACCGTGGCACATCAAAGCGGCCTCGTGAAAACCGCACAGAATCAGTTTCAGTTTGCCAGGGTAGGTGTTTATGTCGCCAATGGCATATATACCCGGTACATTGGTGCTATAATCGTGCACGTTTACTTCAATAGCGTTCTTGTCAAGGTTCAATCCCCAATGCTCAATTGGGCCTAATTTAGGGCTCAGGCCAAAAAGCGGAATCAAAAAGTCGGTTGGCACTTCGGTTACCTCGTCAGCTTTGTTAATGAAGCTTACGCTCTCCAAATGACCATTGCCGTTAAGTGCTTGAATATTAGAGTCAAGTAGCAATTGAATTTTACCTTCGGAAG
>CAIOSU010000381.1 GCA_903861055.1 uncultured bacterium | reverse complement strand
GTGTTTGTTTAGAACCTGAAACACAAGGGAATGCTAACATTCCGCGCATATTTGCTGCTCAGCTATTTGGCGGCTAATACCATATTTTGGTGGTTGGCATTAAAGTTGATGTAAATTAGTTGGTCTAAAACAGCTAATTACCTTATTTTGTACTTATGAAATACCAATATATAGTTAAGGGTGCCTTATTGTCGTTATTGCTTCTAGTGGCATTTGTCCCAAACGCGACAGCGCAAGAAACAGAAAAGCAGCTAATTCAGCTATCTGGCTTGGTGCTTACTAGCGATAGCCTAATTGGCATACCATATACAACAGTTATTGTAAAAGGTACTGGCCGAGGCACTATAAGTAACGCTCAGGGATTTTTCTCCATTGTGGCTGCACAAGGCGATGTGTTAGTGTTTAGCTCAATTGGATTTAAGTTGGGGTATTACAAAATTAGCGATACGCTGGCTGAGAAGCGTTATTCTATCGTGCAACTGCTTACTATGGATACGGTGTTTTTACCAGAAACAATGGTTTACCCTTGGCCTACTAAAGAGCAGTTTCGCGAAGCATTTTTATCTTTGAATATACCTGCTGACGATTTGGAAGTTGCAAAGCGTAACTTAGACAAACAACGAATGATGGAATTGGGCGAAACCCTAGCCTATGACCCTACCGAAACAGCACAGCTTTACCTTCGAAGCGAGGCACAGAAGTTTTACTATGCCGGACAAGCACCGCCTATGAACATATTCAACCCAATTGCTTGGGCCAAGTTTGTACAAGCTTGGAAAAATGGCGACTTTAAGAAAAGGTAATAACCTTACTTGTGATCAAGGAGTAATTTGTGGGCTGCTATAATACCGCTTAGAGTAGCTCCAGGTATTCCTTGCCCCGGGTAAGTGCTATCGCCGCAGATATATGCCCCCTTTCCATCCAATCGTGCATCTTTCATCTGCCATGGCTTTATGGTTTTGTATTGCGGGTATCCGCCCACAAAACCATATTTGCGGTGCAGCCAATCTTGCCAAGCCTTTGGGTCGGCGCTAAAACTATACAATAGTTCTTCGCGCTTAAAAAATCCATGTTCCATTAATACTTCCATAATGGCATCTTCCACCGTTTTTTTGTTAAAGCTGAGGCTTTTTTCAGGGTCGGGTACGTGCGTGCTTACTGACGCTACCGCCGCACCTAATGGTGCCCTCTCCAAATCATCGGGATGGCTAAGGCTAACAAAAATGCTGGTAGAACCAATTAATGGCAACGGCTTTCTAAGGTGTATTTGATGATGTAAACATGGGAAGCTTTTTGTTCGGTTAAAGGCTATTCCCATTTGGAAGGCACTGTTCAGCTTTGGGCTTTCCATTATGTAGCTGCTATGCTTAGTTTTTAGCTTGTTATCACACCAAAGGTCTACCGTGTTGTTTAGCGGTATAGCCGATACTACATATTTGCAGGTAAAGCTGTGAGAATTGGTATCAACCCGGTAGCCATTTAGTTCAGGGGTTATAAGCTCCACCTTTTGCCTTGACCTGTAATCACTGCCGTTTGCCAATAAATACTCCACCAGCAGTTTTGGCAGTTCAATCATACCTCCTTTTAGGTAGTAGTTTCCGTAGTTGGTGTAGCAGAGCGCGGCACTGCCAAAAAGCTGGTTTACCTCTTGGTGGGTGTTTTGGGCGGTTATCATTAGTTGAGCATCAATAAACTGCACAAATGGTTGGTTACCTATCAATCCATATTCATTCAGCCAATCTTCAATAGTACCAAATGCATAGGGTAGGCTTTTGAGTTGCGAGAGCGATACATTGCGCGCCGATTGTAACAAATCATTTAAGGATGAAGGTGGAAAGGCAAGTTGTTTAATGGAGTTGCTCCATACCAATTGACTAACTTCAAATGCCTTTTCCCAAAAAGGTCGCTGTCCTTTTATACCAAAGACTCGCTCAGCCTCATTAATCCATTGCTCTAAATTGTGGTACCTATTTATGGTTTGCCCATTCAAATGCACCTGCATAGGCAATTGCAGCTTATTGGCGATTATTTCTAACCCAAGCTGCTGTAATAGATATTGCAAGGGCATTTTATCATCTAAACCCACCAAGGTAGTTGCGCCGCTTTCAAACCAATAGCCTTGTCGGTAATAACTACTTGAGCAACCGCCAGGTAAGTAGTTAGCTTCGAGTACCAATACTTTTTGACCTTGTTTTGATAGTAGTGAAGCAGCGCTTAGTCCGGCCATACCACTGCCAATAACCACGGTATCAAAGTTTAAATCTAAGGCACCTTTGCGCAATAACTGTTTAATGTTTTCCATTGAAAGGCTAAACAAAATACTAAAAGCATTGTTCTACCTACAGAATTAACATTAAAAAAACTCAATGGATATTTTTATAGAGGCAAGCTTGGGTAATAATAGTTGCTCAACCAATAGCTACATATCCCCATCTAAAAAGAATGAAATAGTGGAGGAAATTGGCGATATGCACATTGGCACTTCGGCAGACACCCCTTTGCGCCCAGATGCTTTTGATAAAAGTGACGAGCAAAAGATAGTAGAAATTGAAGGCCATTTTAGGAAGATAATGGAAGTAATGGGCCTTGACCTAAATGATGATAGCTTGAGCGGGACGCCACACAGGGTAGCTAAAATGTATGTGCAGGAAATTTTTAGTGGGCTTAACCCTGCCAATAAACCAGACGTAAAACTTTTCGACAATAAATACAAGTATAATGAAATGTTGGTTGAGAAAGGGATAACCTTCTACTCAAACTGCGAGCACCATTTTGTGCCTATTATTGGTAAGGCTCATGTAGCTTACGTTTCATCGGGCAAGGTTATTGGACTGTCGAAATTAAACCGTATTGTGCAATACTATGCTAAGCGGCCACAAGTGCAATAGCGCTTAACAGTGCAAATTGCCGAAGAATTAAAGCGTGTATTGCAAACTGATGATGTTGCAGTATTGATTGATGCGCAGCACTTGTGTGTATCGTCTCGCGGAGTGCAGGATATTAACAGCAGCACAGTAACTAGCTATTATGGTGGTAAATTCAAAAACGAGTTTACACGCCAAGAATTTATAAAATATGTAGAGCTATAACATGGCAAACTTTGTAGTGGTAGGTGGTTCAAGTGGTATTGGTCTTTCGTTGGCGCTACGACTAGCAAAAGACGATAACAGGGTATGGGTGCTTTCTAGAAACACCAATGAGCAATTGGAGGCTAAAGGTATTGAGCATATAAAATGGGATGTGGCTTCCGAAGAATTTCCAATTGATAGATTACCTAGTGAAATTCAGGGATTAGCATACTGCCCAGGCAGTATTACGCTCAAACCTTTCCACGGGCTGAAACAAGCTGATTTTCAAAAAGACTTAGATATTAATTTGTTTGGAGTAATAAAAGCGATTCAGGCACTTTTGTCTGCTCTTAAACGTGCCAATGGTTCATCGGTAGTGCTGTTTAGTACCGTTGCCGCGCGTATGGGTATGCCTTTTCATTCATCTATAGCTGCGGCTAAAGGTGCCATTGAAGGTCTTTCGGTATCGTTGGCGGCAGAGTTAGCTCCATCTAACATTAGGGTAAATGTTATAGCGCCATCACTAACAAATACTGCCCTGGCCAGCCGTTTACTGTCGACGCCTGAGAAGGTGGAAGCAGGTGGTAAACGCCACCCATTAGGCAGGGTAGGAGAACCTGAAGATATTAGTGCTATGGCTGCGTTTCTGCTAGGTGCTGAAAGTTCTTGGATTACAGGTCAAATATTATCCGTTGATGGTGGCATGAGCCACATAAATAGAGGCTAAGTTAGAACGGATAGCCAATAGCGATATTGAATATCAAGTTGTCTTTTCTCCAAACTTTATCTCTCCAGCGCATTTCGTCGAATGCCCAACGATCACCATCTGGCAAAGATGGTTTGTGGATGGGTATAGAAACATCAAGCCTTATAACTACGAATGTAAAATCGAGCCTTAGTCCATAACCTGTGCCAATGGCAAACTCCTTATAAAAGTCTTTTGAGAACTTGGCTCCTGGCCTTTGAGGGTCATCTTTTAGAAGCCATATATTGCCAATATCTGCGAATACGGCTCCTTTAATGAACTTGTAAATGGTGTG
>CAIOSU010000380.1 GCA_903861055.1 uncultured bacterium | reverse complement strand
CACCAATAACAATAATACTGGCTTGCTGCTCCAATGCAAAATCGTAAATTGCCTCGTACGTATATTGCTCCCTTTTGCTAACAAAATAGGGTTTTAAATTAATTCCTTTTGTATTTATTTCGTTTAAAAATTGTGTGCATTTGCTTTCAGCATTCGCCCTGGCTATTTGATTAAACTCCGCTTCTGTTTTACTGGTTTTGTAATATTTCAAAGGCAGCCAGAAAGTATTTAGCACCGTAATGCCGCAATTATTGTATAGTAAAGCGAGCTCAATGGCCTCTTCAACCGCTAGGCGGGAGTTGTGGGAAAAATCGACAGCGACCAATATATTCTCCAACAATGGTTTACCTACTTCAGGTACAAAAAGGATAGAAGCAGGTACCTTATGTGCCAACTTTTGGGATATGATGCCACTACCTTTCAATCCGTTTTTACGCCCCACAACCAATAAGTCAATCTGGTTTATTTGCACCTGTTGATTCAATTCTTTTACAACACTACCTTCCAATACTAGGATTTCTGTGCTAACCCCATCAACAGGTTCATAATGCAGTTTCAATTCCGCCTCAATCTCTTCCTTAAACTTTTCATCAATCGGGGCATCAAGCTCAGGGTACTCGGCAAACCATTCTTCCGCGTTTTCCAGTCCCTCTTGTGCGTTTACAAAGTATATCTTCTCTGGTTTCAATAAGGCCGCCAAAAACGAAGCCGTTTGCACAAGGGTTTTATCCATCGGCGTAAAATCGAGACCTACCATTATCCGCTTATACCTATACATTTCCTTACTATCGCTTCCCTTGCATTATTGTAGAAAATAATCCACCAAAAAAACCTCCATTGCAATACTTACGCATTTATTCTTCGAAATTAAATACAAATGCGCCTATGAAAAGCAACATACATCATCCTTAATCCTGATTATTATCAAATCAAAATCATGGTGCGGTATAATACCGTTACAAAAATTGATAAAATGTACCCACACAGCTAATCTGCTCAATAGACTGATTCGAGTACTATTGACATCATTTTTCATATAGCATTTATAGTCGTAGTTAACGGCGTTTCCCTTTCCGCTTATAGGAAAGAAGAAACTGAAGGAGGCCATTTCTTGGCCGACAGAAAACTCACTCGGTGGCTTATTGGTATGTCGATTATTGTATAAAATTCAAACTCGACAACTAAATCAATCTATCGATTTCAGCAAAGCCAATAATTCGTGCTGAGTGCTTAGGGTTTTGTCTTTGGCATACCACAACTGCACATTTTTAACGAAATCAGCATGGCTTTCAGTAGGGTTGGCTTTGTGGGCTGCCAGCAACTCTTGCGCACCTGCCGGCCTTGGACCCCAAGTGGCCAATTCGGTTAATGTTTCCGCGTCAAGCATTATCAACTTAGGTATGCTGCGGCTGCCATTGGTTAGGTATTGGTCCATCAACTCCAAATGCTCATCTCGCAGTACAAGGTGTAGCTCAATGTTGGGGGTTTGCGCTGCTATTAGGTGCAATATAGGTAAGTTTTGAGCTGCATCACCACACCAAGCCTCAGTTATTACCAGCCATATCTGTTTGCGTTTCAAGCGCTGCAAAGTCCTCAGTAAATCAGCGCTCAGTGCAACGGTTTTGTCTAAGCGCTCCATGCGGATTACGTTAAGTTGCGTGTAATTGATAAAATCAGCTGAGTGATTGGTACCAGTAGTTTTACCATCCACTAAAAGGGTATCAATAAGGGCGCGATATTGAGGGTAAGAAAGGCTTTTATCCAAATACTTTTGGAAGGCAATCGTAGTCATGGTATTTATAATGGTTGTAATAGGAACGTATGGAAGGTGGAGAATGGTTCAATTCTTTGTTCGAACGATGATTTCACCCATTACATCCCTTACATACCCCTTGCACCAAAAAGTTGGTTTCGGTGAGGGTGAAGCCTTGGGGTAGTTTTACTTGGGGTATCGGCAGCTCATCAAGGCACTGGGTAGTGCCACAAACGGTGCATTTAAAATGGATGTGGTTGTCTTCGTGCTGGTGGTGGTCGCAGTGGTCGCACAGGGCGTAGCGGGTACTTCCATCATCCACGGGTACTTTATGCAATAAGCCTTTCTCCATAAAGGAAGTAAGGGTACGGTATATGGTTACCCTATCAAACTGTTCCCCAACTTCGCGCTCAATATCGCCATGCGATAGGGCATGCGGCTGCACCATAAAGGTATTAAGCACCGCTACCCTAGCCTCAGTGTTACGTAGGTTATGTTCTTTAAGTAAGGAAACCGTGTTTGTCATTTGGTTAATCGGTGTATTAGTTATTGGTTATTGGTTGACTGGTTGATTGGTTGATTGGTGAACGATTAATAGTTAATCAAACCTCCGGTCTGAAATTTGTCATCTCTTGCGTACATTGTGTCTTGTGTCTTGTGTCTAAAAAAACAACTTAGTCAAACGATTGGTTGTGGTTGCTGCTTATTTCCAACATACGCTCGAACTCTTCAGGAGTTAAATCATTGAAGTAATAGTTTACCGGGTTTATTTTAATGCCGTTCTTAACAACCTCATAGTGCAAGTGCGGACCTGTTGAGGTACCCGTATTACCCACTGAGCCTAGCACTTCTCCACGCAATACTTTCTGACCCCTTTTCACATTTACTTTGTACATATGGCCATAAAGGGTTTGGTATCCAAATCCATGGTCAACTATTACATGCTTGCCATAACCACCGCTGCCATACTCCACTTCAACCACTGTGCCGCTGCCTGTTGAATATATATCGGTACCCACAGGCGCGGTAAAGTCCATACCCGTGTGCATTTTATAAGTTTTGTAGATTGGATGGATGCGCATACCGTAACCTGATGCCACGCGGGTTAGGTCTTTGTTGGCCACAGGCATAATGGCTGGTATTGAAGAGAGCATCAACTCTTTGTTCTTGATTAGCTCCGCCACCTCATCGTAACTTTTGCTCTGCACATACATTTTCTTGCGGAGCCTATCCAGTAGCATGGCGGTATTTTCCATTAGGTCGCTATTTTCGAACCCTTCTAAGCTTTTGTATTTTTGCGAACCGCCTGTGCCCGCCTCGCGCACCGACGCCGGAATGGGCTCTGCCTCAAACACTACGCGGTAAATGTTCTCATCGCGGTATTCCAAGCCCTGCAGCACCTCGGTCATCTGCTCTAGTTTCTGGTCTAAAATACCATACTCTAGTTGCATCTTTTCAATTTCGCGCTTCAAAATCTTTTCCTTCGGCGAATCGAAATAATAGAAACCCAGCATAGCCATACCCACGCCAAAAATGGCCGAAGTGATTAAAAAGCTCATGCCCAACAGGAGGTTTTTACTCCATGATGGCTTTATGCGCTCATAGCGCAGAGTTTGCTTATTGTAATGGTATTTTACTTTCTTCATTGGTTCTGGTCCACGGTCCACAGCCTTCGGTCTACCGTTTCCCTCTATTTAGCAAGGGTTACGGGTTGCGAGTTGCGAGTTTGAATAAAAAAACGGCACCCTAAGCAATTTTCAAGAGGTAATAGCGCATTCTCAATCGTACCTCGTCCCTCTAAAATCGTAAATACTTTTCAGTAATTTTGCACTGCCGTTTAATAACGGTTATAAACAAAGATAATTAATTCAGCCTCTTAGCAAAACCTAAATAAAGTTAATAGCCGTGCCAAAACAAATGACATCAGCCGAGATACGAGAAACGTTCATTAATTTTTTCAACTCCAAAGAACACCGTATCGTTCCGTCAGCGCCAATTGTGGTGAAAGACGACCCAACTTTGATGTTCACCAATTCGGGCATGAACCAGTTTAAAGAGTTCTTCTTGGGCAACAAAACCCCAGAGAATCCGCGTATTGCAGATACCCAAAAATGCCTGCGCGTGAGCGGCAAGCACAACGACTTGGAAGAAGTGGGTATTGATACCTATCACCATACCATGTTCGAGATGCTGGGCAACTGGAGTTTTGGCAACTATTTTAAAAATGAAGCCATTGATTGGGCTTGGGAGCTGTTGGTAGATGTTTATGGTATTGATACCGACCGTATGTATGTTACCGTTTTTCAGGGCGACACGGCTGATAACTTGCCCGAAGACGACGAAGCCCGCCAATTGTGGAGCAAGTATATGCCTGCCGACCGCATACTATCGTGCAGCAAGAAAGATAACTTTTGGGAAATGGGCGCCACAGGACCATGTGGTCCTTGTACCGAGATACATGTGGACATGCGTACCGACGAAGAGCGTGCCGCAATTAATGGCCGCGACTTGGTGAACAACGACCACCCGCAAGTAATAGAAATTTGGAACTTGGTTTTTATCCAATTCAATCGCAATGCCGATAACAGCCTTACCCCGCTGCCTGCCAAGCACGTAGATACGGGCATGGGCTTTGAGCGCCTGTGCATGGTGCTGCAAGGCAAGCGTAGTAACTACGATACGGATGTGTTTAGCCCAATGATTAACGCTATTGAGCAACTTAGTGGTCTGCAATACACCTACACCGACACGAAGAGCGATATTGCCATACGCGTTATTGCCGACCATATACGTGCCGTATCGTTTGCCATAGCCGACGGGCAACTGCCCAGCAATGGTGGGGCAGGCTATGTGATACGTCGTATATTGCGCAGGGCCATTAGATACGGGTACTCGTACCTAAATTTGAAAGAGCCGTTTATCAATCAATTGGTGCCCGTTTTGGCTAGCCAATTGCAATATGTTTTCCCTGAATTGCAACAGCAAGTTGATTTTGTGGGCAAGGTGATTAAAGAGGAGGAAGCTTCGTTTTTGAATACCTTAGGTAGTGGGTTGCGTAAATTTGCTGTCATAACAGAGGATATGAAAGGCAATACCATTGGTGGCAAAGAAGCTTTTGAGCTTTTAGATACCTTCGGATTCCCTATTGACCTTACGCGTCTGTTGGCCAGCGAAAATGGTTTGCTGATTGAT
>CAIOSU010000379.1 GCA_903861055.1 uncultured bacterium | reverse complement strand
GGGATGTTGCTGCTACTCCAATTTAGTAGTGCAAATGCGCAATCATCCAAGCTCGATGGTTATCGGCAGCAGTTCAGCAAGGTTTACCCTGCTGAGCAAGTAATTGCGGATGTTGATTTCTTTGCTAAAGCGCTCGAAGCCGCTCACCCCGACCTATATAGGTACATCACCAAGCAACAAATGCAGCAGCTTTTGACCCAAATAAAGGGGCAAGCTGGGCACATAAATAATAGGGAGCTTTACAACCAACTGAACCATATAGCATCGGCTATAGGTTGTGGGCACTTGATGTTGAGCTACCCTAAAGAACAGGAAAAGTATCTCTTGAAGTATGCCTACTTTTTGCCACTCCACATTGAGCTGCACGATAGTGTAGTAGTAGTTATGAGGAGTTTTATTGACAGCGTAAAGGTAACGAGTGCTATAGTTCGATCAATTAATGGGATGCCAATGGATAGCATGCTGTTGCGCATGAACCAATTCCTTACCCGCGATGGATACATAACTTCGGCAAACGAGTGGCTGCTAGAAAATGGCTGGTTCAATGAATTCTATATCCGTTTTTGGCCTGATAGCAATACTTATACCTATGAGCTTGAAATGCTGACGGATAGTGGCTGGGTGAATGAAAAGCTTACATTGCAGGGGTATGATTTTCAGAAAATGAAAATACAAAGGTATAAGCGTGAAAAGCCTACCCCAAAATTACACTTGAAGTTTGATGATGATACCCAAACAGCCATTTTAACGCTGGAAAGTTTCGACCCCAAGGAGATTGCAAAAGGGAAACAAAACTTCGAAAAGTTCATAAAACAGGCATTTTGGCAAATTGTGCAAAAGCAGCCAGAGCAATTGATAATAGATTTAAGGGGCAACGAAGGGGGTAACTCATTTTATCCGGAAGCCATTATTGCGTTTTTGAGCAACGAACCTTTTAGGTTGTACCGAAATATGCAGATACGGTACAATAGCCTAGCAAGCGGCAAGCCCATTATAAGCATCACAGGCAAAAGACAGTATAAAAAGATGCAAAAGCATTCATTGCCTGCCAAAAATGGAAACAGAGAGCTGAAGCAATTCACGGAAAGATACGTGACCAACTATCCATACAGTTATAAAGGCACAGTGTATGTTATGGTTAATGGCGGCACCTACTCGGCCGCATCGGAGCTTGCCTGTTACCTCAAACAACATGTTGAGGCCATTGTAGTTGGCACCGAAACGGGTGGTACGTGCGACCCGGTTACGGCGGGTATGTATGGCTTGGCAACCTTACCCAATACAGGTATTGCCATCAATATTCCATTAATTTCGTTTGAGAAGGACATAAAGCAACCCCGCATATCAGGACATGGTTTGATGCCCGATATACCGCAGCATTTGCGATCCACTGACTCCATACCTGACCCTGAGTTGGAGCATTTGTTGGAATTAATTGAGGCGCAGGGGGCAGAGTAGTTGCAGGTTATCAGTTACGAGTTGGCTTGTGTTATCAGTTATAGCATGTAAAGTCCATTAAATTGCACCATTATTATAAACTCGAAACCCGCAACTCGTAACCAGCAACAAGTTTTTTTAAGTCTTGTGTCTTATGTCTTGTGTCTTGTGTCTAACTTTACACCATGTACTCCCTTCTACGTCCTCTACTTTTTGCTCTTTCGCCCGAAAAGGCACATAAGGTAACCCTTGGCCTGTTGCGTTTTGCGGTGATGATACCTGGCATGAAAGCCATTTTCAATGCCCTTTACACTATAAAGCACCCGAGCTTAGAGCGCGAGGTGTTTGGTCTTAAATTCCCGAACCCAGTGGGTTTAGCGGCTGGTTTTGATAAGGATGCGAAGCACTACGAGGATTTGGCGTGCTTCGGTTTCGGCTTTTTCGAGATAGGCACTATTACCCCAAAACCACAAGATGGCAACCCGCAACCGCGCTTGTTCCGTTTACCGCAAGACCAAGGCCTCATTAACCGCATGGGATTTAATAACGGCGGGCTAGATGCTGCCGTGGAGCGCCTGAAGCACCGCAACCCCAATATTATTGTAGGGGGCAACATCGGCAAAAACAAAGTAACACCTAACGATGAGGCCGTAAACGATTACATCATCTGTTTCGAGGGTTTGTTTCCTTACGTTGATTATTTTGTGGTAAATGTAAGCTCGCCCAACACCCCTGGCTTGCGCGAACTACAAGAAAAGGAGCCTTTGACCCATCTATTGAAAACCTTGCAAGGTTTGAATGATCGTAAAACAAAGCGTAAACCCATCCTCCTTAAAATAGCTCCTGACCTTACCGATAGCCAGTTGGACGATATTATTGCCATAGTGCAAGATACCAAGTTAGATGGCCTTATTGCCACCAACACCACCATTGACCGCAGCGGACTAACCACTGCTTACGATACCCTAAACGCTATTGGTGCTGGCGGACTAAGCGGCAAACCATTGCGTGACCGCGCTACAGAAGTAATTCGCTATCTCCATAAAAACTCTGGCGGCAGTTTCCCCATTATCGGGGTAGGTGGTATTATGACACCCTCTGATGCTAAAGAAATGCTTGATGCTGGCGCCTCTCTGGTGCAGCTATACACGGGCTTTGTGTATGGCGGGCCAAGTATTGTGGGTGATATTAATAAGGGGTTGATTAAGAAGTAGATAAACCTAGAAAAATCCCGTCATTGCGAGGAGAGAAGTTGCTTAGCAACGAAGCGACGAAGCAACTCTTCTCACTGCCTTGGCAGTAATCCCATGCCACGAAGCATGATTTAGGGATACTAGTGGCCTTACACGTATTATGTACCCTGAGCTATTGCCAGTTTGCCAATTCACCACATCGGTTGGGGGATTGCTTCGAAACGTTCAAACGCGAAAAGTTCTTGAGTCGTTTCTCGCAATGACGCGGTGTGGTTGTTGAACTTACCTCGTAAACACATACTGCACCAAGTTGGCACCCATTTGTAGGGCCTTTTGGCGGGTAGCTTCAGGGTCTTTGTGCACTTCGGGGTCTTCCCAGCCATCGCCTAGGTCGCATTGGTAGCTATAGAAACAGATTAAACGACCCTCCCAAAACAAACCAAAACCCTGTGCAGGCTTCTCGTCGTGCTCGTGTATTTTAGGCAAGCCGTTCGGGAAAGAGTATTTCTGGTTATAAATCTCGTGGTTGAAAGGCAGTTCAATCCAGTTCAGCTCTGGGAACACTTTTTTCATGGCCGCACGCACATACGCATCCATGCCATAGTTATCATCAATATGCAGAAAGCCACCACCCGTAAGGTATTGGCGTAGGTTTTGGCTCTCTTGGTCGTTGAACACCACGTTACCGTGGCCCGTCATGTGAATGAAGGGATAGTTAAACAGTTCGGGGCTGCCCACTTCCACCGTTTCCGGTTCAGGGTCAATGTTCATGCCTAGGTTTTTGTTGCAAAAGTCCACCAAGTTGCCCAACGAGGTAGGGTTGGCATACCAGTCGCCACCCCCGTTATATTTCAATAGAGCAATACGCAAGGCAGGGTTTGCCGCCTGTACCATCAGGCCACACAACAATATAGTAAGCAACAATACTCGTTTCAACATCATCCGTTCAATACATGAATGGTTTGCACTGCGGCCAGGGCGGCTGTCTCCACCCTTAGCCTCGCAGCACCTAAAGTTACGGGTTGGAACCCACTTTGCACAGCGGCTTCCACCTCTTCGGGCGTAAAATCGCCCTCAGGGCCAATCATCACCAATACATCCTCGCCAATAGTATAAAGCTCGGCCAGCGTTTTTCGTTCGCCAAAGCAAGCGGCAATGAGCTTTTTACCCCTAAAACCCGCCGAAGTCTTGATAAAATCTTTCCACTCCTGCGGCTCGCCCAACAGGGGCAAAGTCGCCCTGCCCGATTGTTTCAAAGCCCCCGTGAGTATCTTCTGCAATCGGTCGGCCTTGTACTTAAAACGCTCGGTTCGGGCAGTTATTACCAACTGTATGGCATCAATGCCCAATTCGGTCGCTTTTTCAATAAACCACTCTAGCCTATCGCCATCATGCGTGGGTGCCACGGCAATGGTAAGCTTGTACGGGCGGGCGGTTTCGTCGGCAATGGGGTGCAATACCTGCAATTGGCAATCCTCGTATCTATCCGCCACCACCTCTGCCAAATACAAGTGCCCGAGGCCATCCGTTACATGTACGGTATCGCCCAGCTTTTTGCGCAACACCTTCAAGCAATGCCTCGCCTCATCGGCCGGCAACGCAAAGGGCTGATTAATTTGTAGCTGGGGTACGTAGAATAATTGCACAGTGCAAAGTTAGGGAATAATGTACGAGGTACGATGTACAAAGTACGATGTAAGGATAGGGATGATTTGTCGATGTACCAATGTGCTGATGTACCGATGTACAAATGCGCGAAATGAAACTTAGAAGTAATTGGAAGGCGGAAGCAACACAACATCCCATTAGCACATTAGCACATCCCCACATCAGCACATTAAAAAATCCCTGCCATTCTGTCACAATTTCGTTATATTTGCCCTTCAATATTTGGAGGAAAATGTCTGATTTGCATTTAGAAGGACCAGCCAAACAATTACTGGGAGAAGAGCGGCAGGGCGAGGCGTATGCGCCGTTGGTGTCGGAGGTGATTGCGCCAGGTACCAAGCGATTTTATATGGAGAGCTATGGCTGCGCCATGAACTTTAGCGATAGCGAGGTGGTGGCATCCATTCTAACCGAGAAGGGTTTTAGGGCCACGAAGCAGTATTTGGAGGCCGATTTGATATTGATAAACACCTGTGCCATACGCGACAATGCCGAGCAACGGGTGCGTAAGCGCCTGAACGAGCTGGGCTTTGTGAAAAAGAGCAAACCTGATGCCTTGATTGGCGTAATGGGCTGCATGGCCGAGCGATTGAAATCGAAACTATTAGAGGAAGAGCGCTTGGTAGATATAGTGGTGGGCCCCGATGCCTACCGCGAGCTGCCGAACTTGGTTGCTACTGCCGACACGGGCCAAAAGGCCGTGAACGTGCTATTGAGCCGCGAAGAAACCTATGCCGACATTAGTCCCGTGCGGTTAGATAGTAATGGCGTTTCGGCGTTTGTGAGTATAACCCGTGGTTGCGACAATATGTGTACTTTTTGCGTGGTGCCGTTTACGCGTGGCCGCGAGCGCAGCCGCGACCCGCAATCGATACTGAATGAGGTGAACGATTTGGTTTCAAGGGGTTTTCGTGAGGTAACGCTGTTGGGACAAAACGTGGATAGTTACCTGTGGTACGGCGGTGGTCCTAAAAAGGATTTTGATAAAGAGCCGGAAGAAGTGCAAGCCAATGCCATTGGGTTTGCCCAATTGATGGCGATGGTTGCTGAGGTGAGTCCGCTGTTGCGGGTGCGGTTTAGCACCAGCAACCCCCGCGACATGACCGAGGAGGTGGTGCAAACCATGGCCAAGTACCCCAACATTTGCAACTATATACATTTGCCCGTGCAGAGCGGCAATAGCCGGGTGCTGGAGAAAATGAACCGTGGCCACAACGTAGAGCAGTATAAACACTGGATAACCCGCATACGCGAGATAATGCCCGATGTGGCACTATCAACGGACATGATTGTGGGCTTTTGTAGTGAAACGGAGGAAGAGTTTGAGGATAGTTTGCGACTAATGGAGTGGGCCCAGTTCGATTATGCCTTTATGTATTTCTATAACGAAAGGCCTGCTACACCCGCTGCCAAGAAGTTTGAAGATGATGTGCCGTTTGAGGATAAAAAACGTCGATTAGCCAAAATGATTGAGTTGCAGCGCGGCTTGTGCGAAGTAAGCAACCAGAAAGATTTGGGCAAGGTATTCGAGGTATTGGTGGAAGGTCCATCGAAACGCTCGGACGAGCAATTGTGTGGTCGCAACAGCCAAAACAAAATGTTGGTTTTCCCGAAAGTGGAAGGCGTAAAACCAGGAGATTATGTGCAGGTAAAAGTTACGGCATGTACTTCTGGTACTCTGTTAGGAGTAATAGTTTGAATTGAAAATTGAAAATTCAAAATTGGGCATTTTCAAATTTTCAAATTAGCAAATTTTCAAATTGCAAAATTGGATTTAACTAGCATAAAACAGCGTTTCGGAATTATCGGCAACTCGCCGGAGCTGAACTACGCATTGAGTGTGGCCGTTCGTGTAGCGCCTACTGACCTTACTGTATTGATTACCGGCGAAAGCGGTGTGGGTAAGGAGATTTTCTCGAAAATTATCCATAACATAAGCGCTCGTAAGCACAACCCTTTTATTGCCGTTAACTGCGGCGCTATACCTGAGGGTACCATCGATTCGGAGCTATTTGGCCACGAGAAGGGCTCCTTTACGGGTGCTACCGATGCCCGAAAAGGATACTTTGAGCATGTTCAGGGTGGTACCATATTCTTGGATGAGATTGGCGAAATGCCCTTAGGTACCCAAGCACGTTTGCTGCGAGTGCTAGAGACAGGAGAGTTTATCCGCGTGGGCTCTAGCAAAGTAATGAAAACCGATGTGAGGGTAGTAGCAGCCACCAATGTCGATTTAATGTCGCTAATAAAGCGGGGTAAGTTTAGGGAAGACCTTTACTACCGATTGAGTACGGTGCCTATTAAGGTATCGCCATTAAGAGAGCGTAGGGAAGATATTTACCTGTTGTTTCGCAAGTTTGCTATTGATTTTGCAGAAAAGCATCGCAGTCCGGCCATTCAATTGGACGAAGCTGCACAGCAATTGCTTACTACTTACGATTGGCCGGGCAACATTAGGGAGCTGAAGAACATAGCCGAGCAAATTTCGGCATTGGCTAGCGATAAGTTAGTTACGGGTGCTGAGTTAAAACACTTTTTGCCGACCCAACACCGCAGCGGCCTGCCGGCGGTTTTGCAAGACGGAAAGGGCAAAGGCGAAGGCAATGATTTTTCAGAACGTGAACTGCTTTACAAGCTCTTCTTTGATATGAAGAAGGACCTGAATGACCTAAAGAAGTTTATATTTGACGTGGTGGGAAACCAGCAGACCGATTTTTCGAACGTAAAACCTCCAAAGTCGCATATTGACGAAACCATGTTGGCTCACCTTAATGATTATGACACCGACGATGATACGCCAGCTGCCAGAAACATCGTTATTGACCAGCCACCTGCTTACGCACGCCACGCTGCCGTTGCTGAGGAGACCTCTTTATCGTTGGCCGATAAAGAGAAAGAAATGATACAGTCGGCCCTAAAAAAACATAAAGGCCGCCGCAAGGATGCAGCGCTTGACTTGGGCATTTCGGAACGAACCCTTTATCGAAAGATAAAAGAGTACAAGATTGTGGAATAGTTTGGATGTGCAATGTACGAGGTGCAAAGTGAAAAAGGATGTACAAAGTACAATGAGGAAAGGAAAAGAATGTAAAAGGTTTTGGAGAATGGAATTAAACAAAAACATATTACCACTTAGCACAAAAGCACATCGTACATTGTACTTTGTATTTTGTACATTTTTGGTGCTCTTCTTCACATCCTGTTATTCTTTCAAAGAGGGGCGGATACCGCCAGAAATACAGACGGTGAAGGTGTTCAATTTTACCAACCAGTCGTCAAATGGCAACACACAGTTAAATCAAGGTATGACCGATGCATTGCGCAACCGTTTTATTACCCAAAGTAATTTGCGTATGTTACCCATTGACAGTGAGGTGGACGGTGATATTGAGTTTAAGGGTTCAATATCGGGCTATACCGTTTTGGGTACTGCCGCTGCAGCCAATCAAACTACAGCTCTTAGTAGATTGACGCTTACCGTGAAGATTGATTTTGTGAATAATACTAAGCCTGGAGACCAATGGAGCCAAAGCTTTAGCCGCTTTGCAGACTACAGTAGCACTCAAAATTTATTGGATGTAGAGGCTCAACTATTAGAAGATATTTATTTTCAGTTGGTGGAAGACATTTATAACAAAGCCCTTGTAAACTGGTAATGGACACCCAACAATTTGCGGAACTGCTTAAATCGCCGCTGCTGGTAGCCCAACTACCCGCTGATGCCCTCCGTGAATTGGTGGCACAGTATCCGTTTTCGGCAAGTTTGCAAATGCTGCTACTCAAGCAATACCAGTTAAACGACCACCCTGCATACGATGACCAGCTTGCCAAAGCTGCCATATATGCACCCGATAGGCGATCTCTCTACCGTTTAGTGCAGCTTCGGGAAACATCGCAAAAAAACACACAATTTGTATCGCAAGCCAGCGAAATAGCAACAAACGTTGTGGTGGTAGAAACCGCTCCTGCTGACGAAGCGGAAGTTGTTGAGGAAGTTTTTGACATAGAGGATACAAACCTTGATACGCGAACACCTAGTGCAGTAAGCGAGCCCGAAAATATCATGGGACAAGAGGAGTATGTCGATACAAATGCAACGGTTGAGGAGACCGTTGCTCCTATTATTGTTGAATCGTTGGAAGCAGTTGAGGGGCCAGTAACTTTGCAAGCGGAAAGCCCCGAAATACATCAATCCGATACGGTTGAGGTCATTCTGATAGAGCAGCTAAGTGGTATAGGTTTTATCCCTCCCATTATTCCTGTGGCTCATTTGGAAGGGTTGAAAGAAGCCCAGCCGGAAAAGGAACCTTTAGAAATCGGTATAGGCGAAGTACCGATAAGTGAAGTAGCTGTTGAAGAAGAAAACGCTGCCAGCATTGAACAAGTGGCAGGGAACGAAACACCTGAAACGAAACCTCAAGTAGAAACCGAGGTTATTGCTATTGAGGAATTACCTGTAATAATTGAGTCGCTTGGAAATGACAAATTGAACCCTTTTGAAGTTGGAAACACAGAGCGTCCTTCGAAACTAGAAACCACGAAAGATAGTTTTACTGGTTGGTTGCAACGTATTAAGCGCCACGAGTTGCCGTTGGTAGCACCTGTGCCCATGGATGCACATGACTTAAAAGAAAAGGCTGCGCTGGATGCATTGTTTGGTGCCGGAACCTACGAGGCTACCTTGGTTCAAGAGTCGATAAACATGCCCACCGAAGATCCAGCTCCGAAAGCAGTACCAACCCGCGAGGAGTTAATGGAGCCCGATGAGGAGGCCAATCGGCGCATGGACGAGCAAGCTAAGAAAAGCCTTAGTATGGATGATGACCTAGTAACCGAAACCCTTGCCCGCATATACGAGATTCAGAAGAAAACGGGCAAAGCAATTGAGGCTTACCAAGTTTTAAAACTCCGTTATCCGGAGAATACAGACTTGTACAATGCCAAGATACAGGCCTTAAGAGCAATTTAGAGAGTGATGGTTTGCGTGTAAATTGGGTTTACCTCCATTTAATTCTCCTACCATAGCGCCATTTGCAATTCAATATTCAACAGTCAATATGGGTTTGAATTCGGCCCAAGTGGTATCGGTCTTGAAGTGGAAAATGCGGTTGTTGGGGTGCACCTTGAAAAAGCTGCCTTTCATGTGGAACAATTCATCGTTGTCTATCATCATCAGGTCTGCCAGTTCTGAGCTATCGGCCACTACAATATGTGATGTGAATGGTTTGTTGTCCATTAATGCCGAGAAAATAATTATCTCCGCTGCATTTATGCTAGCCATAATTGGCATGTCCCGGTAGTTTTCTTCCCTAATGAAGTGTCTCCCGCCGCCATTGGGTGCTGTGCTTATCAGTTCTTTACACAAAGCAATTTTCTTCTTCGGAAAAACGGAGTATTTGTTTACAATTATCTGATACTTCATTGTTAGTAGTATAATGATAACAATTGTAGCCGCAATTTTTAGCAGGGGCTGCCAAGCGGTCTTTGTATCTATTAAATACCTTGAAATCAGATAGCTACAAACCAAAAACATGGGTGCAAAGGCTTTGCCTGGCAACTCATCATAAGGGGATTTGGCAAAAATTCCGTAGAGCATGAATACTGTTAATAAATAAGCAAAACCTCCGAGGAGCATAACACCTGCCCACTTTTTATTACCCAATATCTTACCTACCGAAATAAAGAATCCGAACAAAAGAAGCAGCAAACCCAAGGGATAAAGCATTTTTAACTCTGCACACCAAGTTTTAAAGTACGGCCAATTGAGATTAAACAAACTTTGATAATTCAAGGTGGTTGCCCGATCAACATCGTAGGCATTTGGCTCGGCGTGTTTTGTAATTACGAAGAAAAAAAATAGAGATAATGCGGTTAGAATCTGTAATCGGCTAGCGTGTTCATGCCAATGTTTGGCAAGTAACCAAGCAAAAAACAGCATTACCACTATTGTAACAATAGGACTTGAAAAGGCTAAGCAAAAGGTGCAAACGCAAATGGTCAACCAACGCAAAGTAAAATTTGTTGCTAGCGCTTGGTGCTTCAAAATGAGCACTAGCAGCAGTATAATTGGCCAAGTAAGTGCCACACAATAAGTAAGGATAAAATAATTGTATGTCGCTAATGAAAAGTATCCTAAAACGAGTGCTAAAGCCGCCGCTGGTTGT
>CAIOSU010000378.1 GCA_903861055.1 uncultured bacterium | reverse complement strand
TTACCAGATGATAAAGCCGAATGCAACGTTTTATTATCAGAAGCTAAACAATTGTTAAGTATAGTAACCGCTGCGCTAAAAACGATGCGTAATAGAGTTTGACATTAAACATTAACCATAAAAAGACATTGTACCTTGTACATCGTACATCGTACATAAAAAAATGACTTACATACATCCAACAGCATTAATTGACGAAGGAGCAATCCTAGGTGAAGGCACCAAGGTTTGGCACTTTTGCCATGTTTCGGCGGGTGCGGTGTTGGGCGAAAGATGTAATTTGGGTCAAAATGTATTTGTGGCCCACGGTGTAACGCTGGGCAACAATGTGAAGGTACAAAACAACGTATCTATTTATGAAGGGGTGATATGCGAAGATGATGTGTTTTTGGGGCCTTCAATGGTATTTACCAATATACTGATACCAAGAAGTGCGATAGTTAGAAAAGGGCAATATACAGAGACTTTAGTGCGCAAAGGCGCCAGCATAGGCGCCAATGCCACCATAATTTGTGGGCATGAAATTGGCGTTTATGCCATGATTGGAGCTGGAGCGGTAGTGACCAAAAACGTAAAACCCTTTGCCCTAATGATAGGCAACCCGGCCAAGCAAGCTGGATGGGTAAGCGAATATGGCCACCGATTGCAGTTTAACGAACAACAAGAGGCTGTTTGCCCCGAAAGTGGACAGCGTTATACTATTACTAACGAACAAGTACAAAGGATTGCCTAATGTATCAGGAACTACTCGATAAGAAAACCAAACTTGCTGTTATTGGCCTAGGCTATGTAGGTTTGCCCATAGCGTTGGAGTTTGCTCGCAAATTATCCGTTATCGGTTTCGACATCAACGCTAAGCGCGTAGAGATGATGAAAAACGGCATTGACCCAAGCAATGAATTGGAGTCAGCGGACTTTGTAGGCTGCGACATCCAGTTTACGGCCAATGTGGATGACCTTAAGGATGTGACTTTTTTCATTGTGGCAGTACCAACCCCCGTTGACGACCACCGAGTTCCTGATTTAACGCCATTGGTAAAGGCCACTGAAACCTTATCAAAAGTCTTGAAGAAAGGCGACTATGTAGTCTATGAATCAACAGTTTATCCTGGATGTACTGAGGAAGATTGTATTCCTATTTTAGAGAAAAATACAGGCCTTAAATTCGTTACCGACTTTAAAGTTGGCTACTCACCAGAGCGCATTAATCCAGGCGACAAAGAGCACACGCTTACCAAAATTACTAAGGTAGTTTCGGGTTGCGATGCAGAATCGTTGGATGTGATTGCTAAAGTTTACGAAATAGTAGTGAAGGCTGGTGTACACCGTGCTGCAACTATTAAAGTGGCTGAAGCTGCCAAAATCATAGAAAATACCCAACGCGATTTGAACATCGCCTTGATGAACGAACTATCGAAGATTTTCGAGAAAATGGGCATTAATACATACGATGTGTTGGAAGCTGCTGGCACCAAGTGGAATTTTTTGCCATTCCGTCCGGGTTTGGTGGGTGGTCACTGTATCGGTGTAGACCCTTATTACCTTACCCATAAAGCCCTATCGGTTGGTTACACGCCCGAAGTAATTTTGAGCGGTCGCCACATAAACGATAGCATGGGCGAATGGGTAGCCAAAAACGTGGTTCAGCGCCTTATTAAAGCGGGCAAATCGGTACAAGACTGCAAAGTATTGGTATTGGGTGCTACTTTTAAGGAGAATGTTAGCGACATCCGTAACTCAAAGGTAGTTGATGTTATCAATGAACTGAAATCGTACTCCATTCATGTTGACGTTGCCGATGCTTATGCTGAAAGCGAAGAAGTGAAACACGAGTATGGATTTGAATTGGTTGATAGCATAGGC
>CAIOSU010000377.1 GCA_903861055.1 uncultured bacterium | reverse complement strand
TTTTACACTGTTTGCGACAACTTCAATCCGCAACTTTGCGATGATGCATTTGTAGTAATCATTGTTACCAATGCGATACCCACTGCTGGCAACGATGCTGCGACTATTGATGCAAACAATGACGCTACCATTAACGTGCTTGATAACGATAATGACCCCAATACAGACCAAACTATATTTGTTAGCAGTATATCAACAGCAGCCAATGGCACCATTTTAGACCAAGGAGATGGTAATATACTATATACCCCTAACCCTGGTTTCTTTGGTACTGATAGTTTTAGCTACATAATTTGCGATAATGGCAGCCCCATACAATGCGCCACAGGCTGGGTATACATTACCGTACTCGAGTCGGCATTGGAAGTACCTAACTCATTTTCACCAAACGGCGATGGGGTGCTAGATGCTTGGATTATTAGGGGTCTTAGCTCTTACGCCAGCAATAACTTAGTAATATTTACCAAATGGGGCGAAGTGGTTTTGGATGTCGATAATTACAATAACGACTGGCAAGGCATTAGGGGCTTTAATGAAGAATTGCCCGAAGGAATATACTATTACAAACTAACCTTGGAGGGCGCCGAAACGCTTACTGGGTACATAATGCTAAAACGCTAGTATGCGCTACGTATATGTCATATTGCTTTGCTTATCTACCTTGACGGTTAGCGCACAGGGCGATGCGGTAATAAGCCAATACGTGCTGCAGCCGTACCTTTTCAATCCTGCCGCTGCCGGCAGCGAAGAAATGATGCAAGTAGGTGCACAGTATCGCAACCAATGGGGTGGTATTGAAGGAGCGCCCCAAAATTTCATGGTGCAATTCAATAACAGCACCAACAAAAACAACATTGGCTATGGCGCTTGGCTCGGTAGAGATACCTGGGGGCCTTATGCCAAAAACGAGGTGTTTGGTACTTTCAGTTATAGAATAAAAGCAGGTAAAGGACACCTATCAATAGGCATTCAAGCTGGGCTGCAAAATTTTAATACCAGCTGGAACGAATTATCCGCCTACCAAGCTGGCGATGTAACCTTTACTGGCAGCCCTGGCGAAAATGTATTCATACCCAACTTTGGCGCAGGGGTTATGTACAAAAACAAACGCTTATCGGCAGGTATTGGCATACCACACATGCTTAGTGGTAAAGTATTCGAGGACAGGAATATAACGCAAGTAAACTACTATAATGCCCATTTCAATTACCGGATGCTATTAGATAAAAAAGTTGGCATAGTGCCCGCCATTTTGGTAAAATGGACCAAAAACACCGCCCAAGTAGACTTAAACCTATATGCCGTAATACTTCAAAAAATATGGGTAGGTGCAGGTTTCAGGAGCGATAAATCAGCCAACTTTAATGTGCAATACCACCTAATTGCAGGCAACAACCAATTTAAACTGGGCTATGCCTACGACCTAGCCAATGGTACCTACCGAAGCGCAACCGGAAGCGGCTCGCACGAAATAATGCTCGTATATCAGCGCCAACACAAGGCCGTTAACGTTACCATTACCCCGGTATTTTAGTAATGCAATAAGTAAGCTCTAGCTCATTTTACTATTTGCGCAGCCCCCAAAAAAAAGCTGTAAAGGCCCATTTTCATTTATAGCCTTAAATCTTATTTTTGATATACCATGGCACATAACCCAAAATACTGCCTAGACTTAAAGGAAATCACCTCTATCAAAATATCTGATACTGGAGTATGCGAAGAATGTGTAAAAACAGGAAGTAATTGGGTGCACTTGCGTACTTGCCAAACTTGCGGAGCAAACCTTTGCTGCGACAATAGCCCCAATCGCCATGCTACCCGTCACTTTTTGACCAGCAAACACCCCGTTATTGCTTCTGCCGAAAATGGCGAGCGGTGGATGTGGTGCTATGAGCACCGTCTGATGCGCGAATATTGATTTGTTAATTCTTCAGGATTTTCTTTAGCTCCTTTTCAGAAATAGTAGGCGGCATAATACCTTGCTCTAATTTCTCCATTACCAATGTTGCAGCAGCCGCAGCCTGTTCTTTTTTGGTAAAACCAGTAGTGCCCGATTGGCCAGGAATATTGGGTTGGCTTATCACCAATTTGCCGCGCTCCGTAACATCATAACCAAAGGTACCGTCGCTATTGGTAGTTAATAAAAATATGAACTCAGATATTTTTGGCGGATTAGGCGAAATTGGCTCTGGCAATGAGTCTGGCAGTGTATCGGGTATTGCCGTGCTTTCAGATACTACAGGCTCACTAATGCTTGTATTTTCAACAACAGGCGCTTCAGGCGTTTTGGCACCGCCGTTTCTTTGGCATGAGAAAAACACCGTAGTAAAGGCGGCAAGCAATAATGCAACAAAAAACAGCGAGTGGTTCGATTTCATGATAGGTGTATGTTTAATTCAATTTTACAACTGTTGGCGCAAAATTCCAAATCAATTTAACAACAATGCCAACCATAACTGCATTAGTTGTAGCATAAGCAGTGCAACAAGCATTGTTTAAAACGTAGCTAGCACTGCAAAGTTACTCTGTCGAAATATCTAGAATAATATTCAAAGCTTCCAAAAGCCCATCCATTTTATCTACTTTTACCAATGTCAAAACCCTCCTAAAACATACCAAATGAAGTTTTTTCTAGATACCGCCAATTTACAACAGATTCAAGAAGCTGCATCCATGGGCATTTTGGATGGAGTTACTACCAATCCATCGTTAATGGCCAAAGAAGGCATTAAAGGCCAAGACAATGTATTGCAGCACTACAAAGCAATTTGCGATATTGTTGGCCATGGCGATGTAAGTGCCGAGGTTATTTCTACTGACTTTGCCGGCATGGTTAGAGAGGGCGAGATACTGGCATCTATACACGAAAACATCGTGGTAAAAGTACCCATGATAAAAGACGGCATAAAAGCCATCCGCTATTTTACCGACAATGGCATACGCACCAACTGTACTTTGGTGTTTTCGGCAGGGCAAGCTATTTTGGCCGCTAAAGCCGGTGCCACTTATGTTTCCCCATTTATTGGCCGAATTGATGATATTGGGGGGGATGGCATGGACCTGATAACCCAGATAGTGCACATATACGGCATACAAGGTTTCGAAACTGAAGTCCTCGCGGCATCAATCCGCAGCCCTTTACACATTATTAAATGCGCCGAAATGGGAGCCGATGTAGTTACCTGCCCGCTGTCGGCCATAGAAGGTCTTTTCAATCATCCACTTACCGATAGCGGATTACAGAAATTCTTAGAAGACTATAAAAAGGTTAACGGATAGTTAGTTTAAAGCTATTTACCAATAAAAGCGCCCCTAGCAGCCAAGGTTTGCTAGGGGCGCTTTTATTTGGGTTCTATCCAATCAATTAAAGTTATTTCAAGGCAAACTACTTACCGTAAGAAAAAATATATCTAAACCGGCCATCAATACTTTCCATCAATCCATCGTAACGATACTTAAAGGTAGTTGGCTCAAAAAACTTGTTGCCATAAATATCATAGTACCGCCTTATGCTATTGTCTATGTGCCCATCAAAGTATTCATAATCCTCTTCCACCTTGTAGGCTTTTTCCATTTCATTTAAACCAAAGCTTTTGATGTAAAAACTAGTATCCGGATACTGTATCGTTAATTTGGTCACCAATCCCTCCTCGCTGTACTGCAACATATTTACCAGATTACTCTTGTCTGAACTATACTTGGTCACATAGCCTTTATCATCAAATTCATACTTAATGGTTTCCACCGTATCGGCACCATCAATGGTATATTCCATCATGGTTTTATCCTGCTGCTTTATATCATAGCTTACGTTATAAGTTACCGAACCTTTTGTAGTAATTGTGCGCTTGGTTTCCCAATTAGTATTACCCACATACTCGTACAACTCGCCATAATTATCTTCCCTGCGCCACAATTCCCTCAATCTGCCCTGCGCATCGTAGTATGTCGATACTATGGTGTCATTATTCGTTTCGCAGCGGCTATGCTCGGCACAAATCATGTGGGCTACCTTTATCTTGTTCTTTATTATGGCAACATTGGTAGGCTCCATGAGCTTAATGTTTGAAAGTGAGAACTCCGCATCTTTATCAGGTGCACAGCCGCTTAAAATCAAAACAGTTACAATAAATACTAAGAGGGTTTTCATGGGTATGAATATAACAAGGAATTGCTTAAAACAACAACTCCTGTTTAGCTGTGCCAAACAGGAGTTGCAATTAAAAGATAAGGCGGGTTGGCTTAAGCCAATTTCACTTCAATTGCATTTGGGCCTTTACGACCTTCGGTAATGCTAAAGGTTACTCTGTCTTCTTGGTTAATTTTATCAACCAAGCCAGAAATGTGAACAAACACCTCGGCTTTTGTTTCATCGTCAATGATGAAGCCAAATCCTTTTGATTCGTTGAAAAACTTTACGGTTCCAGTTTTCATTGCAATTAATTAACTTTTGGTAATGTAATGGCAACAAAGTTAATAATTATTGATTTGAAAATTGAAAAGAGGAACGGATTTGAAGTAAAAATTACATTTTTTGTATGTGCATTAAGCTAAAACACTTAGCTGTATTACAACGATTGCATGCTTTGCAAGCCTCTTCTCCAATTGATGGTAAACCACGGTACAAACAATGCCAAAGCAGCTAGCGAAGCTACAAGCATAATAGCAAACCAATCGGCGTACCAAGAGTAATAAAACACATTAAGCGATAACGCTACCAGCAACAAACGAGCATACTCAGCTACTATTACCCAACGCTTATTCTCAAAAATGGCTCCACATATCATACCTGAGGTAATGATAAGCCCAAGAAACACAAACTGGTAGAAAGTACTAAGGTTGTCGAAATGGACCATATAAGCCACTAGCCCAACGGCAATAATCATAAACTGAAAGCCTACGTACCAATTAAAACCCTTGTGAGCTGGCGTGTCAAATGGCTTATAGCCTTTGCTTACCTCGGGCACCGCTTGAAAACCGCCCAACTCTTGCGGCAACCAACCAGGACGGGCAAAAATAATACGGAACTTGTCTTTCCAGTTGCTCATTCGTTTGGCGGATGCATACATTTCGGCATAGTAATGGAAATTGGCCCATGCCGGATTCCAGCTTTTCAATTGCGTAGTAATACCATAGGTTGGAGCCTCTTCCTCTTCTTGGTAGGTACCAAACAGGCGGTCCCAAACAATGAACATGGCTGCATGGTTTTTATCGATGTACTTAGGATTGATGCCATGGTGTACCCTATGATGGCTTGGAGTATTAAAGATGTACTCAAACCAACGCGGAAGCTTATTGATAGCCTGGGTATGAATCCAAAACTGATAGATGGTATCTAAACCAGCCACGGCAAAAAATATCATTGGGTCGAAACCCAAAAGTGGCAATGGTAAAAATATAAAGAAGGCGATGAGATTGTGAAACCAACTTTGCCGTAAGGCTACCGATAGGTTATACTCTTCGCTACTGTGGTGAACCACATGTGCCGCCCAAAAAAAGTTGATTTCGTGGCCCCAACGGTGCGCCCAATAGTACAAGAAGTCGAACAAAACCAAACAAACTACAAACGACCAAACGGAAGGGGCAATTTTAAAAATAGCCCAATGGGTGTGAATGTATATAAACAAACCGGCGATAACTGCCTTAAACACCAAACTGACCGCCTGCTGACCGATCCCAATATTGAGGTTGGTGATTGAATCGTTAAACCGATACCATTTCTCTTTTCGCAGATAGCCTACCAAGGCCTCAACGCCCATTAACAAAAAGAAAAACGGAATGGCCAAAAGAATATACAGGGGTTCCATAAAAAGGGTGGGTTGGGTATGCGGTTACAATTTACAAAAACTTCTTTCTTAAATATAGTTTATAGAACGAAGACCAACGCCCATTAGTTTTGGTTGTATCGGTTTTGTGTTAAATTGTTTGAGCTAAAATTGAACACTACTATATGGCATTTTAACCAACAATATTTTGCCCCGTTTCCGCCAAGGCGGAAAGGTAGGCATAGCCCACCGCTATCAATTGCACGTAGGCCTGAAATAGCCTACGAGCAGAATGGGGTAAGAGTTATTCCCATAAAACAACAGCATTGAGGTATAAAACAAGATGAAGTTAGTG
>CAIOSU010000376.1 GCA_903861055.1 uncultured bacterium | reverse complement strand
CCTATCGGAGTTGATCATGGACTCTTTGAATACCGAATTTAACGGTAAGCTAACGTTGGCTATTGAGATATTCCAAGGTAAATACCATAAGCAGTTTCTGCAAAAACTTATCAGTAGCCAATTGGATATGGATAGGCTGGATTACCTGGTGCGCGATAGTTTTTATACTGGCGTGCAAGAAGGTTCTATCGGTTTCGATCGCATTATTAAAATGCTGGAAGTAAAGAACGATGAGTTGGTAATTGAGGCTAAAGGCATCTATTCGGTCGAGAAGTTTTTGGTTGCCCGGAGGTTAATGTATTGGCAGGTATATCTGCACAAAACAGTGTTGTGTGCTGAGCAAATGATGGTAAAGGTGCTGTTGCGTGCCAAAGAGTTGGCAGCAGCTGGAGCCGATTTGTTTGCTACACCCAGCTTTCGCTACTTTTTGTATACCGATGTGCAACGCGAAGAGTTTGACTCGCCTTACAGCGATGCACTGGAGCAATACCTGCGCATGGACGATAACGATATTATGGCCAGTGTGAAGCAATGGGTTTATCATGATGATATAGTGCTTCGCCGTTTGTGCAAGGGATTAGTAGAGCGCAAGCTATACCGTGTTGAACTGTTTAACGAGCCCATATCTGATTTGCACGTTAAGGAGCTTCGTGAGAAGGCTCAAAAACAGTTTGCCGTTTCCGATCACGAGTTAGATTATCTAGTGTTGCAAGGCAGCACCAGCAATAGTGCTTATAATATGGATAAGGGCAATATTAACATCCTTTTTAAAGATGGTACTTTAAAAGATGTAGCCAAAGCCAGCGACCAACTGAACATCCAATACCTATCTACACCGGTTGTAAAGTATTATGTATGCTACCCGAAGGAGAGCAATTAAAGTATAAGGTTACATTTAATTTTAGATAAGGTACAATGGTTTGCTATAAAATAATTGGGCCCCGCTTTTGCAGGGCCCAATGGATATAGAGGATTGTAATAGTTAAAGTTGAATTTACTCTACCACTACTATTTTTTTATTGATTTCAGTACCGACAATTTGGAAGTTATAGACGCCCTTAGGCAGTTCCGATAAATCTAAATGGGTATTATTTTGGTTTAGGTATCCATTGATAACTACTTGGCCAATAGTGTTATATAGTATAAATTGGGCGTTTGCAAGTTGTTTGTTCCACTCAACAGTAACGATGCTATTGGTTGGGTTAGGGTAAAGCTTAACGAGTTGATTTTTGCTTAGCTCATTTATACCAGTGCCACCTATTACAACCAAGGTTTGGGTAAAGTTTTTCCGGCAATTACGAGCATCAATTGCGCTTACTTCAATCTGATAAGTTCCGGCAGTTGTATAGGCTGTTTTGCCGCCACCTGCTGCAGAGTTACTTCCGTTATCAAAATCCCATTGAAGATTTATAGGAAAATCGCCACCAAAAAGCGTATCAATTGCAAATTCAAGACTATCGGTCAAGTTCAAATCCAAGGTATCTTGCAAATCTGCCACGATTAGTGTAATCGAGTCGGGGTTGGCAATGGCTACGGAAAGCTGTGTTGCACAACCGCCATTATCAGAAACGGTGTAGTTATAGGTACCTGCAGTTAGAGAAATAAAGGTAGCACGGTTGCCTGTGCTTACCGTTTGGGCTGCACCCACTGAAGGGGTAACTAAGTAATTAGGTGTTCCGCCAACTGGCTTAACTTGCACCAAAGCATCGTTTCCACCAAAGCAACTTACCGGTATAACGATAAGTTCGTAGGTAAGCAAAGCGCAACTATCTGCAACGGTTATTACCTCTGTTACTGCACAGCCGTTATTATCGGTAATGGTAACGGTATAGGCTCCAACTACTAGGTTGTTCACGGTACTGGTAGTTGCCGAGTTGCTCCAACTATAGCTGTAGGGTGCCGAACCGCCAATTGCTATAACAGTTGCAGTGCCATTAGCCAATGCCGAATCAATGATAACAGTGTTAGTTGCGCTAGTGGCAAAGCCAGCGATATAACAAGCCTTTGAAGTAGCATCTATTGCAAAGCAAACAGGAACGTTAGCAGCACTGCCGCCACATTCGATAGGTAAAAAGCCACCATATTGGTTCAAAGTGCTAATGGTATTTACGAATCCATCAACGCTCAATTCTTCGCCGCTTAACACTTCAACAACCTTAAGAATGGCTTCTAAGTTAGTTACTGATGAAGCACCTGTTATTCCTTGGTTGTCAAACTCCTCACAAACTCCGTCAAGCAACGACTCAACCAAATTGCAACATGGCAAACCCGCAGAATAAGAACCATTAATGATCTTATCCACCAAATCCCTTATCTGGCCAATATTAAACCTGACTGGTATTACACAAACCTCGTCGCCATTGGTTATCTCGGCATAGCTCAGTAGATTAAACTGACCAGATGCATTGGCAGCTATAATTTTAGGGGAACTGCCAATCAATTGAGTGTTGCTTACTAATAAATATTCCAAATCAGGCAAAACGGTTCCCGAGTCAGTAAGGGTTGGTACTGGGGTAGTTGCCAATAAACAAACAACAGGCGATGTGGCATTGGGTTGAATGACAGGCGCAGTTGCGTTGCAGTTTGCTTGAGCAAAAGCTTGGCCAATAGTAGCACATAGTGCCACCATCAATAATAAATTTTTCATAATAAGGTTGGTTGGAGGTGATTAGTTTTTTACAATTCTATTCACCATTGAAATGCCGTTGTGTGTTACTTCAAGCAAATAAACACCTGCAGGCTCTTTACGAAGATCAAGTTGAACGTCAACCTTATCCGCGGTAAACGGTACCGATCCTGAAGTGATTGCACGGCCATCCAAATCAAACAAACGGTAGCTTATATCATGCTTTACATGTTGCATTGATAAGGTAAAAGTACCATTAGTAGGATTAGGGAAAATATTTCCACCAGTTACATTTACAGTTATGTTGTTTATACCTGTTGTTTTGTTTAACCACGATTTGCCATCCAAATCCCAACGAGTTACGGTATCTGGGTCAACGTTTGGCAGCAAATGGTCGATAGCGGTAACACAAATATCAACTAATAGCGGGGCCTCATCAAAATCGTTTGCATTCGGGAAGATGTAATCTAACGGATCTAGGCTACCTAGGTCAACTATCAACTCTTGCTTAGGCAATGCACCTAAGTTGCTCCAGCCAATCCACCATATCTCACGCTCTTCGCGGGTTACACCGCCGTGGCCATTGCCCAGTCCGCCATGGTCAGTAGTAAGCATTACTACCCAGCTTTCGTTATTGAAGTTAGGGCGGCTTTTCAAAGCTGTCATTAATTGACCAACCTGCACGTCCGCATATTCTATGGCATTAATGTAAGTAGCGTATAGTGGGTTGAAACCGTTGGCGTGGCCAGTAGCATCTACATCGTCAATGTGCACAAAAAGAACATCAAGTGCCGTATCGTTGGCCAGCAAGCTAACGCCAGCAGCTACGCAGTCGTTATCTTCACCCAATACTACTTTTTGATCCCAGCCATCATTGGTTACTTGGCTGCTCATAGGGTCCCAGCTGGTAATTTGCACCGCCTTAATGTCTGGGCGAAATTCTTTTGCGCGGGTTACAAAATATGGATACTCTGTCCAATTCGGGTTACTGTAGTTGTTGCTGGTTACTCCATGTTTTTCTTCCCACACCCCTGTAAGCATTGCGCTCCAGCTGGGGCCGCTCATAGTGGTGCGCAAGTGCCAAGAGCTAAAGGTAAAAGTACCACCCGCTGCAAGGCTATCCATTTTTGGTGTATTAGCTTGTCGTAAAGCATCAGACCTTACGCCGTCGATGCCTATAAAAAGAACTTTCGTTACCGGCTGGGCTGCAAGGCTACCTAACAAAAAAACTAAAGAAAGGGTGT
>CAIOSU010000375.1 GCA_903861055.1 uncultured bacterium | reverse complement strand
CCCTTCAAAGCCTTTTGAACGATGGGGCAAAACAAGATGAACTACGTGCGAATTTAAAAGCCTTTGCTAGGCCAAATGCGCTTGTGGAAATTGTAAATGAAATAGAAAAACTTTTATTATGAATATCAGCGAACTAAAAACAGCTTGTTTTCTCGGTATTGGTGGCATTGGCATGAGTGCAATTGCGCGCTATTTCAAAGCCATTGGAATAGATGTTCACGGCTATGATAAAACACGAAATGAATTTTCTAAGCAATTGGAATCTGAAGGATTTATTATCCATTATTCAGAAGACATTGATGCCATTCCAGCTGAGGTAATCTCTGGGGAAAATTCTATTGTTATATACACCCCTGCAGTTCCTAAAGACCATAAAGAATTTAAGTTTATTGCCTCTAAAAAAATACCCATGTACAAACGTGCAGAGGTATTGGGCATGATATCTAGAAATTGCTATACCATTGCTGTTGCAGGCACCCATGGCAAAACAACAACCAGCAGCATGATTGCGCATATGTTGAATGAAAGTGGGGTTAATTTCACCGCATTTTTAGGTGGAATTAGCAGCAATTTTAACAGCAATTATTTTCATAAAGAGGACGGTGTATCGCTGTTTACACAAAATATTATGGTGGTAGAAGCCGATGAATTTGACCGTTCATTTTTACAATTATCACCAGACATCGCTATTGTTACTTCAACGGATGCCGACCATTTAGATATCTACGGAGAAGCTGAAGAAGTGAAGAAATCATTTGTTGAGTTTGTAAATAAATTGCAACACAATGGGATCGCTATTTTGAATGACCAACTCGATTTGGAATACAATGGAAATTGCATTCGCTATGGCAAAGAAAGTGAATCAGCAGCCCAGTATTCAGCTATAAAAATTGAAGACCATCATTTTTGTTTTGATTACTATTTCAAAACCAATTCAGCGCGTATTTTAAACGCATTGCCAGGCTTTCACAACATAGAAAATGCATGTGCTGCCATTACGGCTTGTTTGTCATTGAAATTACCGCTTAAACCATTGGTAGAAGCTGCGGGTAATTTTAAAGGTGTTAAACGCCGATTTGAAACAATTTTTAGCAATGAACAGTATACTGTAATTGACGATTATGCCCACCATCCAACAGAGTTAAGGGCATGTATCAATTCAGTAAAAGAACTGTATCCAGATAAGAAATTAACAGGTATTTTTCAGCCACATTTGTTCTCTAGAACACGCGATTTTGCCGACGATTTTGCCGCTGCTTTAGACCTTTTGGATACTTGTTGGTTATTGGATATTTACCCTGCTAGAGAATTGCCAATTGAGGGTATAAATTCAGAATATTTAGCCTTTAAAATGCAAAAAAATCCTTTGCTTATGGCTAAGGAAAATGTGCTTAAAAACTTACAAGTTGAAAAACCAGAATTGCTTTTAATTGTGGGTGCTGGAGATATTGATCAATTGATTAAACCGATTAAAGAATTGTATGAGAAAGCTAATTGAATGGATAAAAAGCAATAAGCATTGGAACTTGGTATTGTGGATAGCAATAGCCTGTTTCTTGGTGCTTGTTTTTTTCAACAT
>CAIOSU010000374.1 GCA_903861055.1 uncultured bacterium | reverse complement strand
CCCTGATGTAAAGCAAACCGACTTTGATCCCAACGAGGGAATCAGGAAAGTGTTGCGCGAAAAGAACGCAAAGCATATTGCTGATATCGAAAAACAAAGAACCAGGCTTCGGAGTAAGGAGATAAATGCGGATGAGTACAAGCAGGAGGTAAGCAAAATACGCAGTGCCAAAGATGCTATGTTCGTTTTTGTAAAGGCTGATGAGGATGCAACTTATGCTAACCTTATTGATATATTGGATGAGTTACTCATCAACCAAGTAGGTAAGTATGCCATTGTGGATATCGACCCTATCGAGTTGGATATGATTAATGGCACGAATAATGCAGCACCGCCTGTTGAGACTGCACCTTGATAATTTAATGTTTCATTGTAAGAAAGCATAGATAATATGGCTTCTATTTTTAGTGAAAATTGGACCGATATCGTTTTTTCTGGTAGAAACCAGGAGTACGGAGCTTTTGAGCTTCGCAGAAACTCAGCCCGCAACGTATTGATTGCCTGTGGTATCGGTGTTTCGTTTTTTGCAATTGGAGTAAGTGCCCCATATATTGCCAGCCTATTGGCAGAAGCACCCGAAGTGGTAGTGCCAATGGACTTCGAAAACGAAGCGTTGCCACCACCAGAGCCAATTGACCCTACTGCACCACCGCCACCGCCACCACCACCACCGCCACCGTTGCAGAGCACCATTAAATTTGTAGCTCCAGTAATTGTGGAAGAGGTTGAGCCTGATGAAATACCACCGGCACAAGAGGAGTTTGTAGATAAGACATCGGCCGAAACGACGGTTGAAGGCGACCCTGATGGTGTTGATTTGAGTTTGCTTGAAGGTACTGGCGATAAAGTAATTGATGAGCCAGAAGTAGAGCAAGTATTTCGTATTGTTGAGCAAATGCCGGTTTTCCCGGGTGGCGATGGCGAATTGCAAAAGTACCTAGCCAACAATACCAAGTATCCTGCCGTGGCACGAGAAAACGATATTGAAGGTACCGTTTACGTTGAGTTTGTTATCGACAAACTAGGTAGCGTGACCAAAACAAAGGTGGTTAGGGGCGTAGATAGCTACCTTGACAAAGAAGCCTTGCGCGTGGTGAAAGCCATGCCGCAATGGAAACCAGGCAAGCAGAACGGTAAAGAAGTATCGGTAACCTACACAGTGCCTATTAAGTTTGTGTTGCAATAAGTAACCAGGCTATGTTTCAGCGCTTCTTGTTCGGGTTTGGTGTCTTAATGGTCATTTTGTTTGTCACCTTAGGTATTGGTGTGCTGGTTGCAGGGCAAATAGTAATGCCTGAAGTACATCCAGTAGCGCGAATTGTTTTCGGTGTTACCGTAATTGTTTATGGCTTCTTTAGGGCCTACCGCTACTATAGTTTCTATAAAACTACCGGCAAGGATTAATTTAACCATTAACCCCGTTATTTTATGAGAACGATTGTAATGATAGCGCTACTGGCATTTGCAGTATCTAGTTGCAACAACAGCAGCACCACCGAACAGGATAATACTACCTCGGGCCAAATACAAATAAGTGTTGACGAAACGTATTATCCTCTCGTGAAAACGGAGTTGGATGTGTTCCACGGCTTTTATAAGTATGCAGCGGTAGAGGCCCATTACCTGCCCGAGACCGAAGCGATGCAACTACTAATATCGGATAGCGTAAGGCTAGCAATAGTAACCCGCACGCTAACTGAAGCTGAACAGGCATATTTCGATCAACGCAAGCTCATTCCGCGCATCACCAAAGTAGCCATTGATGCGGTCGCCTTGATTGTTCACCCAGATAACCCAGATACTATCATATCGTTAGATCAACTTCGCCAACTGTTGGCAGGTAATCCTACTGCTTGGAAAGTTGGTGCAACTGACTCAAATAGTATACAGGTAGTGTTCGATAATTCGAACTCTAGCACGGTGCGTTACCTGAAAGAAAAATTTTCGCCTGATTTTGCACCATATTGCTTTGCAGTTAACACTAACCCAGAGGTAATCAACTACGTAGCCAACAATCCTAGGGCGGTTGGTATCATTGGCGTAAACTGGATTAGCGATACCGATGACTCCGTTAGCTACGATTTCTTAAGCAAGGTAAAGGTGTTGCGCATAAGCTCTGAAACCACAGGCCCGCGTGGCTTGCAGCCCTACCAAGCCTATATTGCCGATAGTAGCTATCCTTTAATAAGAAGCCTATATATTGTAAGCCGAGAGGCACGTGCCGGATTAGGCACGGGATTTGCATCCTTCATGGCTAGTGATAAGGGCCAACGCATTGTACTAAAATCAGGGTTGGTGCCGGCCACGATGCCAGTAAGGATTGTGGAATTTAAGAACTAAAACAACTATAGTAATGAAACCGATGCTTCCTTTTAAGAATTGTGTATTGATTGCCCTCTTGTTTCTAGGCATGGCTCCGGCCGCAACCGCCCAAACCTGGGTCGACGTGCAAAACCTACTTTGGAACGAACAGAACGATAAGGCCAAAGAAACCCTGAAGGCTTTGGTAGCTGGTAACCCTGCCGATGCAGAACTGAATTACCGCATGGGCAACTTGCTATATAGCGAAGGCAAAAAAGATTCTGCTCGCATATATTACAACAAGGGTATTAAACCAGAGGATAAGGTAAACTACAACTTTGCCGGCCT
>CAIOSU010000373.1 GCA_903861055.1 uncultured bacterium | reverse complement strand
TTAAGTCGAGGGTAATTTCTTGAATCAACTCATCAATTACAATAGAGGTAATAGGGTCGAGGCCAGAGTTTGGCTCATCGCAGAATAGATAGCGTGGCTTTTGTACAATAGCCCTGGCTATACCAACTCGTTTCATCATACCACCGCTTATTTCCGATGGAAATTTTTTATGGGCGCCCTTTAAGTTAACCCTAGACAATATTTCGTCTACTCGGGCCACTTTTTCCTTCTTGGTCATGCTGGTAAACATATCCAACGGAAAGCGCACATTATCTTCTACAGTCATCGAATCGAATAGGGCATTGCCTTGAAACAGCATACCCATTTCCATGCGTAAGTGTTTACGCTCTTTATCGGTCATCTTTACAAAATCGCGATTGTCATATAGTATCTCGCCTTTTGTAGGTTCATACAAGCCAACCATGCATTTAATTAGCACCGTTTTACCCGCGCCGCTTTTACCTATTATTAGATTGCATTTTCCTTCGTTCATGGTAACATTGATGCCCTTAAGCACATCATTGCCATTAAACGATTTATAGAGGTCCTTAACTTGTATCATAGTAGCAGCGCGGCAATTAAAAAGTCAGCAATAATAACTACTATACTGCTATATACTACAGCACGGGTGCTTGCCTGCCCTACACCAACTACACCACCGGTGGTATGAAAACCTTGGTATGCAGAAATGGAAGTAATGATGAAGGCAAATGACAATGATTTGATAAACATAATAATGGTGTCAAAATCTCGGATAGGGTCTTGTAAACCACGGATGAACTCGGTAGTGGTAAAACCGCTTGTGCCTCCCAAAGCAACCAGCAAACCGCCAACTATGCCAAAAGCAACACCAAAAATAATAAGCAATGGCATAACCAGCACTGATGCCAAAACCTTAGGCCCAATTAGGTATGAAGTGGTATTTACCCCCATTATTTTCATAGCATCTATCTGCTCTGATATGCGCATGGTGCCCAACTCAGAAGAGATATTGGAACCCACCTTGCCCGCCAAAAGCAACGCCGAAAGGGTAGGCGCCAGCTCAAGCATTAATGAGTCGCGCACGATAATACCAATGTACCACATGGGTATCAAGTTTCCTTGCAGTTGATATGCAAACTGAACAGAGGTAACCGCCCCGATAAACAGTGTCATAATAGAAATGATACCCACCGAGCCAACGCCAATAAGGTTCATTTGCCTGAAGAGCTCTTTCCAATACATAGTGGCTTTCTCAGGCCTAGAGAACAGGCTATAAAGCGTTTTTGAGTACCGTCCTAAATGGTAAAAGAAGTTCATTCGCTGTTTTAAGATGTCACCAAAAATAGAGTTATTTTAACTATTTTTATAAGGAACACTCACTACACCTAAGTTTTATGAAAATAGTTGTTACTGGTGCCACTAAAGGCATCGGCCGTGCTGTAACCGAAGTTTTTGCTAAAAATGGTTTCGATATTGCTATTTGTGCAAGAGATGAATCGGATTTGGAGAAACTGGAAGGTCAGCTGAAGTATAAATTCTCGAACATAGAAGTGATTGCATTAGCCGCCGATATGTCAATTAAAGCCGACGTTTTAAGGTTTGCAGAAACAATTAAGGCCAAATGGGAAACCGCTGATGTTTTGGTAAACAATGCGGGTATGTTTCTGCCTGGCAATGTAACCACCGAGCCAGATGGCACCCTTGAAAAGCTCATCGAAACCAATTTGTATAGTGCCTATTATCTGAGCAGGGAAATTTTACCGTTGTTGCAGGCCAATGATAGGGGCCATATTTTCAACATCAGTTCGGTTGCGGGCACCAAGGCTTACCCTAATGGAGGGTCTTATTCTATTTCCAAATTTGCGATGACCGGTTTATCCAAGGCATTGCGCGAAGAACTTAAATCCCAGAACGTGCGTGTTACTACCGTAATACCCGGTGCAGTGCTCACCGCTTCGTGGGAGGGTGTGGATTTGCCCAAGGAGCGGTTTATTGATGTGGAAGATTTGGCACAGCTTATTTACGATTGCTATAAGGTATCGTACCGCACGGTTGTAGAAGATTTGGTGGTGCGGCCTATGCTCGGCGACCTATAAATGCGACTAAAAATTATTTATTCTGTGCTTTTATCCTTTTGCAAGCCTTTTTTGTAATAAAAGTGTATCTTTGTGGT
>CAIOSU010000372.1 GCA_903861055.1 uncultured bacterium | reverse complement strand
TACTTAACTATTATTACAAGTTGAACAATAATACGAAGTTATAAACCAATTTTACATTTTGCAAGCTTTGAGATATGAAATAGGGTTTTGTCGTGTACAAAACCTTTATTTTCAGCATATTAAAATTTCAGAGCTACTACTTTCCCCATACCTGATGGTGAGGGAACATAGCCTTAGGCAAGGCAGAGGTGGATGCAACTAGGGCTAGAAAAATGCCAAGCAGCATGGATGGCAAAAACACCCAAAACCGCACCAAAACTATATAAAAGTACACGACAAAACTCTGGTTGGTCCATAGTCAATAGTCAATAGTCCATAGTGGATGGACAAATCAACCAATAACTAGTCAACCAATAACCAATCAACCACCTTAAAGGCCTTTAAGGGCCTCGCGCTGCCAGCTGTTCCAGGTTTGGCTGTTGTAGTAATCCTTAATTAGGGCTTGGTAAGCCGTTTGCCCGTTAAAGTGTTTAAGCAGTCCAAACGCAGGGTTTGCCAAGCGGGTGTTGGGGTTAAGACTTGCGTCAAACAAATTAACTACTAAGGTTTTATCGAGGTAGTTGAGGCGCTTGAGGACATCCATGGCGTTGGCACGCGTGCGGAACTCATAACTGTTGCTGGTAAGCGCCACCAGTTGCGGCAAGTACTTGTCGCGTTCGGTAGCTATGGCAATCTCTAACCATGCGATGCGTATGCTTTGGCCCATGCCTGCTTCGCCTTTGGTGGCCTCCAAGTAACGCTTCGTGTTGGCCGGGAAATTGGTGGTCAATTTCACCAAGGCTGTCTCCAGCACCTTGTACGACGAATCGGTGAGCAACTGCTCATAGGCCGCCAAATATTTGGGGTGTATGGTGGTCACGTTTTCAATAGCTTTTAGGCGAACTTTAGCATCTTTGTCGGCAAGTAAGGTCACATACACCTCTGTATCTAGTTCCATATCGTTTATCAGCTGCTCTACCACCTCAGCGCGCACAGCCCAGAAAGGCTCTTTGGCATACAACTCCACCAGCTTATCGCGCTTTTGGGCCAACGGCACCTTGCGCAATGCCACTAGTGCATCGTAGCGGTCTATCATGTTCTTGGCACCCAGGGCTTGGGCTAATAACATCGGGGTTTCCTTATAAAAATCCACGCTCTTCATTATCTCCGAGTTCGGGTCAAAGAGCACGTAGGCTATCTTTTTGCTGCCCTCGTTGGTAATGGTTACCGTATGGCTATGGTTCTCAATCCACTCTGTAACCGTGGCGTAAGTGCCGTCGATGTAGTGCACTTCAAACACTATCGGCATACGGAAAAGGCCCACCACATCATCCATAGCATGAACCTGCTTTACGGTAAACACGGTAGCGCCCGCACTTGCTGGGCCAAAAGGTACTTCCAAGTAGCTCACTTCATATTTCGGCTCACCACCCTTATGTATCCACTGGTCGAAAAACCAATCGAGGTTAATGCCCAACTTGTCGTTAAATGCCGCCCACAGGTCGAAGGTGCTTACATTGCTATAGCCGTGCTTTTGCAGGTAGTATTGCAGGGCCACGTTAAACTGCTCCTTGCCCACAATGTAACGCATCATATCAATCACCAATGAGCCCTTAGGGTAGTGGCGCGCGCTGCCTGGGTTACTGTGGCCCACCGGTAGGTTGTTGCTTTTAGCCGCGCTTAGGGTGCTCCAAAGCTCGGTGCGACAGTTCCAGCGGTAGTGGTCCTCACCAAAAATGGAGCGCTCAAAGTGCTTTTGGTATTGGGTTGCAAAGCTCTCATGCAGCCAGTGGTTCTCAGGCGAGCGAGTGGTAATGTAGTCGCCAAACCATTGGTGGGTAAGCTCGTGTGCATTGGTACCGATGTAGTACCTATCCAAAAACGCACGCTTATCCACGTTATAAAAGTCGCCGAAGATAGTAGCCGAGGTGTTTTCCATGGCGCCATACATAAAGTCTTGCACCATTACTTGGCTATACTGCTGCCACGGGTATTTCACGCCAAACTCTTGTTCATAAAAATCCATCATTTCGGCGGTGTAACGGTAGGTAGGCTCGGCACGGTCGGCATCTTCGGGGTAGTACCAGTTGTTTATCACCACCCCGCCCTTGCTCTTCACGGTTTGCACGGCATATTTACCAATAGCAATCATTACCAAGTAAGCGCTATGCGGCTTATCCATGGCGTAGTGCCAGGTTTTAGTATTGTCCTTGTTCACCTTCTCCGCTACTAAATTGCCGTTGCTCAGCACTTGGTAGTCCTTATCAAAAGTCACTTTCACTTCTGTTAGCATCTTGTCGCCCATATCGTCAAAGGTGGGGAACCAATAGCGGTTGTCTATCCCCTGACCTTGAGTCCAAATCTGCTTGCGGCTCAGGTTATTTGGGTCGTTCCAGCCAATAAAATAAAGGCCTTTGCGCGGGGTAGCTTTGTACTTAATGCTTAGCGTATGAGCATTGCCCCAAGTAAGGGGTTTATCAAAACGGATGGTGATGCCTTTGCTATCAATAGTATATTTAGCCTTCGCTTTATCCACGGTAAGCTCCAGCACCTCAATACCGGGCGCATCTAAAAAGAGGGTGTCTACCATCTTTCTCAAAGGGGTAAAGGTATGCACCACGGTACCGTTTACAATGCCCTGGGTAGGCTCAAAGCTTACATCGATAATGGTTTTGGTTATATCCACTACCCTTTCGCGGGCATGAGCGCCTTCGTCATGAACGTAACAATCTGTGGTTTGGGCAAAAACGCGAGTGTTGGAAACCAATATTACACTCAGTAATAAATAGAAAATGCTTCTCATAAAGCTTGGTAAAAAATGAGGTAAAACACTAGTTATTTGGTAACAATTGACCACAAATGTAGCATATTTCCGAGACTGAATTTGCCGAGCAGATAAAGGGGAACAAAATATTAGAATTAATATTTCTAGTTTTGCGGCTGCACAACAGACAAACCAACCCTTGTATGAAAAGCAAACTTCGATTATTTTTCCTAACCGCGCTCTTGTTTTTTGGTTGTCGTTTATCGGCACAAAACGTTTTGTATTACAACGATTTAACCGTGGGCACCGACCAAATGTCCATTTCGCTTGCTAATCTGGGCTACACGGTTACTCCTGTTGCGGACAATGCCACCTTCCAAACCCAAATTGCCATACCTGGTGCCTACGATATGGCCGTTTATCTTAGTCAAAATGCCCCAGCCAATGCTACCTCGGCAGCCGCGTTGGCTACGTTCATGAACAATGGTGGCTTTACCATTTATACCGATTACTTTGCAAACTCTGCAAATTCAGCGCCACTTGGGGCAAATTTTACGGGAAGGAATAACCAAACGGTAGTAACAGCCACCGACCCTACCATTGCTGCAGCTTTGCCATCCAATCCATTTACAATTACTAATACGGGATGGTCAGTGTTTTCAATGGGTTTAAGCCCGATTAGTGGTAGCACTGTATTGGCCACTTTTGGCAACGGCGAGGCGGCATTGGTCCGCAACAACAACGGCCGTAGCTTGGTGTTGGGTTTCCTGAGTGACGTGGTTGCCACGCCTAGTTTCTTTGAAACGGCTATAACAAGCAGCTTTGCCTTTCAGGAGATTAACGTTACTTCTGTTAGCGCATTGTCGTTTTGTCCTGGGGCTTCAGTGCAAGTTGGTTTCAATAGCACGGGAAGCGTGGGTTCAGGTAATGTTTACACCTTGCAATTGAGTGATGCTTCTGGTAATTTTACCTCGCCAACTGCCATAGGCACCTTAGCTAGTACTGATAGCTTTGGCATCATAATCGGCACCTTCCCTCTCTCAACTCCAGCAGGCAGTGCCTACCGTTTGCGTGTAAACTCCAGTAGCCCCTTGGTAATTGGCAACAACAATGGAAGCAATATTACGGTAAATCCTCTGCCAACAGCGGCTTTCAACGTTTCGTTGGCTTGTGAAGACAATCCAACGTTTTTCACCGATCAATCCACCGTTCCTACTGGCAGCATTACGGGCTATCAATACCAGTTTGGAGACGGAAGCACCTCCTTGCTCAAAGATCCTAGTTATGTTTATGCCAACACTGGTGTATACAATGTGACCTTAACCGTTACTAGTAACCAAGGCTGTACAGCTACGGCTGCACAATCGATTACAGTACAAAACAAGCCAACCGCAGCCTTTACCGCACCAGTAATTTGCGCTGGCACCAGCAGTACATTTATCAACAACTCTGCTGGCGCCACCGCTTATGCTTGGAGTTTTGGCAATGGCAATACTTCCATGGCAAATGCCCCTGCAAACACCTATGCCTTAGGTGGCAGCTATACAGTTACTCTGATAGCTACAAATGCTGCCGGCTGTGCCGATACCGCTACACAAACCGTGCTGGCAAACGCCAACCCTGTGCCTAACTTTTCCATTAACGGCGATACGCTAGCTTGTATTAACCTAAATGAAACGTACAGCACCAATATTGGCGGTGGCAATACCATAACTTGGGCACTATCGGGTGGCGGTAATATTGCTGGCGGACAAGGTACCAACAACATTAACGTTGATTGGGACACTGCCGGAACATACTTTGTAAAGGTAACCGCAACCAGCCCAGCAGGTTGCACTACCAGCGACTCATTAGAAGTGGTGGTTAACAATGTGATTAATGTAGCCATACCAACCAACACCAATGCTTGTGCAACGGAGGTAACCCAATTTACAGCAAATACCCCAGCCACTGGCGGCCCATACACGTACCTTTGGAACTTTGGCGATGGCGCTACTAGCACCGACGAGAATCCAACACATATATTTAACCCTGCGGGCACCTACTCAGTTACTTTGGCTATAACTAGCCCTAGCAACTGCATTGGCACTAGCACCAACAACGTTGTAGTGCCTGCTAAGCCAGTAGCTAGTTTTGTAGCTACTCCGGCTTGCCCAGGTGGCAATGT
>CAIOSU010000371.1 GCA_903861055.1 uncultured bacterium | reverse complement strand
GCCATACCCAGTGCCCCATCAATTACTTGGGCCAAAAAACCCACCAGCACAAAAAGCCAAAAGTTGGTTCTACCCAATAATGTGGGTATTTCTGCCCATAATTGCAGCGCTTTTTCGGGTGCAAAAACGCGAAGCGCTATGATGCCTAGCCCCAACAACAAGGCTACCGGCAGTGCTATAGAAAACGCTTTTTTTATTTTCGGCCAACGCACGGCTACTTCTTGCTCAATATCGTTTTGGAGGGTCATATCTTTTAGAGGGGTCATTTTGGGTTGTCAGGTTTCGGGGGCTTTTTGCTAAAATCAAGTTTGGCTTGTAGCCCGGTGGTAAATATGTGCCTATTATAAAAGCCTTGGCTTCCCGAGCGTTGTTGATACCAATTGATGTATCCTATATCAACCGATAGGTTGTTGGTTATAAAATATTGCAAAAAAGCCATGGCCCGATTTTGGTCAAATGGTTGGCCTTTTATGCTTTGGCCAGCTTGTAGGTGTATCTCGTCGCCCACGCGCAGTACCCAATCGCCCTTAGGTTTATCTTCGTTTCGGTTAAGCAGCTTAATGTCCACAAACATGCGGTAGCGAAACCTAAAAACAAACCGGTGTCCTTCTATCAGCTCGGTTTTGGTGGCATTTCTAAAAAAGCGCTCTTCTATTTGAAGCCGCTGCACCAATGCTACTTTACCGTAATCTTGATGGTGCATAAAACCATGCTGCAGGCGGTGTTCAGGCACCACTAAATTTGTAGTAGATTCTGGGTCGTTGGGGCTTTGCAGAAAATAAGTGTAGCCGCTAAAGGCGGTCCAATGGTGTTTTAAATCGTAAAACACATTGCTTCGCAATACTAACTGGTGCTGGGCCGCTGGTACTGCATAGTAGCGCTCGTTTAATTCTAAGCTAATTCTAAACTTACGAGGTAGCTTGGCTGTAACATCAAAACGATGCCAAATAAGGTTTTGGGTGGTTACTTGGGCATAAGCTTGGCCCTCAAGCATTAGGCAGGTAATTGCGAAAGCGAAGATTTTTTTGATTACTGAATTCATTGGGTGTAAATTTATAAAGTCTATCGGATTTATAGAGTATTATCCGAAAAATATTTTCACCCACAAAAATGCCTTTTGCGAAAAGTATGGTTGGTGACTATGGTTACACCCTTGTTAAATAGGAGATTTGAAAAGGCATATTATGCCCGTAACTTACTGTTCTTTGTAGGTCGATTTTTCTGATGCCAATACAGTAGCGAGGGTAGAGTCTTTAAGAATACGCACGGTTTCGTCGCGTACTTGTTGCATTACCCGTCTTATGCCGCAGGTTAGCTCATCGGTACATTCTTCGCAGCGTTCGTAATATTTGTAGGTTACGCAAGGCAGCAAAGCCAATGCACCGTCAAACAAACGAAGCACATCGGCCATGTTTACTTCTTCCGGTTTTTTAATTAGGTAGTATCCACCGCCTTTGCCTTTTTTACTGTTGAGTACGCCCGCACGCTTCAAATCGAGCAAAATAGCTTCCAGAAATTTTTGGGGTATGTGCCCTTCTTTCGAAATTTCACTAATAAGTATCGGGCCCTTCTCGCGGTCGCGAGCGAGTTTTACTAGCGCATGGATGGCATATTTAGCCTTCTTGGATATCACAATGCTAATTTACGAAATACTGAACAGAGCTACTAATAACTTTATTTGGTAAGGCTATCAACAAAGCGCCAAGCGCCCACATAGGCGTTAATAGTGCCATTATTTACCTGCTCCTCTAGCTGTTGAAGTTGCATTTGGTATTGGCTATTGCGGTACAATCGTTCCTTGAGCAATTGGTTAAGGTGTTCCTGAAACCAAAACAGCTCTTGCTGTTTGCGTTTATTCAGCCAATAGCCGTTGCCCTGCATTTGCGAAGCATAGGCACTTATAGTTTGCCAAATATCGGCTACACCATCGCCAGTTATGGCTGAGCAAGTAGCCACTTGCGGAATCCAGGTGCTGTTGCTCGGCGGAAAAAGGTGAAGCGCGTTTTTGTAATCACCTGCGGCACGTTTGGCAGCAGCAATATTGTCGCCATCGGCTTTATTTATCACCAGTGCATCGGCCATTTCCATAATACCCCTTTTCATGCCTTGTAGCTCATCACCAGCACCGGCAAGCATTAGCAACAAAAAGAAATCAACCATCTCGCTCACTTGCGTTTCTGATTGTCCCACGCCAACGGTTTCAATAATGATCGTGTCAAATCCAGCGGCTTCGCAAATCAAAATAGTTTCGCGGGTTTTACCCGCTACACCCCCCAATGCACCAGCAGAAGGGGAGGGGCGTATGAAAGCCTCGGGTGCCACCGATAGGCGCTGCATCCGGGTTTTGTCGCCTAATATACTGCCCTTGGTTAGTTTGCTGCTAGGGTCAATGGCCAGCACTGCTGGTTTGCACCCCAAGCTGATAAGGTGCATGCCAAAAGCATCGATAAAAGTACTTTTACCTGCACCAGGCACCCCTGTAATGCCAATGCGTATAGCATTGCCAGTGAATGGTAATATGGCCTGAATAAGCTCTTGCGCCTGTGCTTGATGTTCGGGTTTTGTGCTTTCTACCAATGTAATAGCGCGGCCAAGCATGGTTCTGTTGCCCATGCGTAGACCTTTTACCAGTGCATCGATGCTAGAGGATGGTTGCATTTATTGCTAATGTAGTAACTACAAACTATTAATTTAAGCTCGTGTGGTATAAAAGATCTAAAACTGGAAATTTATAAACTGTTTAGTAGTAAAAATGACAAACTCTTGTAAAATTTAGTGCTCTGAATCTAAATGATATCCTTGGCCATTAAAGAAATACTTGGCCAGTAAAAGTGGAGGCCTACTTAGTATTCGGCTTTTTTGGTTATTTTTGCCTTTTAGATTAACCCAACAAAGTAATAATGCTAAATATTATCCTCTTCGGCCCTCCGGGTAGCGGCAAGGGAACACAAGCGACCAATTTGATTGATAAATATGGTTTGCTGCATATTTCTACTGGCGATTTGTTGCGCCAAGAAATTAAAGACGAGACTCCTTTGGGCCTTGAAGCCAAGAATTTTATCGACAAGGGTCTATTGGTGCCCGATGATGTTGTTATTGGCATGATAAGCGCTAAGTTGGATTCAAATTCGAATGCTAAAGGTGTTATTTTCGATGGCTTTCCGCGCACTATTGCTCAGGCCGAAGCGTTGGACAGGTTGTTGGAATTTAAAAAAGCCCCAATCAATATCATGCTGGCTCTGTACGTTAACGATGATGCACTTGCAGAACGTTTGTTGAAGCGCGGTGCAACAAGCGGCCGCACCGATGACCAAGACCCTGCTATTATCCGTCGCCGAATTGAGGTTTATAAAAATGAAACTTCACCGGTTGCAAATTACTATGGTACGCAAGGTAAATTGGTAAATATACCTGGCGAAGGCACTATTGAAGATACTTTTGCCCTTTTGGTGAAAGAATTGGAGTAAGTTGCCTAATGTTGGTTGATCAGTTATTTGTTATCGGTTATTGGTTAAAAATCAATATCATTCATAATAACCAGTTACCAATCAACCAATAACCTATTAACCAATAACTAATCCCCACCCACTTTGGAAAACTTCGTTGATTATGTAAAAATCCTGTTCCGGTCGGGTCACGGCGGGGCTGGCTCCGTGCATTTTCACCGAGACAAATTGTCTGCCAAAGGTGGTCCTGATGGAGGAAATGGTGGTCGTGGCGGTAATATTGTTCTTAAAGGTAACGCCCAACTATGGACTTTACTGCATTTAAAATACCGCAAACACATATATGCCGATGATGGTGTAAATGGCTCTTCGACCTTGATGACAGGTGGTAGTGGTAAGGATATAATTATTGAAGTGCCTCTAGGCACTATAGCAAAGGACGCCGAAACTGGCGAACATTTGGCCGAAGTAATTGCCGATGGACAAGAAATAACCCTTTATGGTGGTGGACGAGGCGGTTTGGGTAATGCCCATTTCAAATCGGCTACACAACAATCTCCACGCTATGCCCAGCCTGGTGAAGATGGTATTGAGGCTTGGACGGTATTAGAGCTGAAAGTACTTGCCGATGTTGGTTTGGTTGGTTTTCCAAATGCGGGTAAATCTACTTTGCTATCAGTATTAAGTGCCGCTAAGCCTGAGATTGCCGATTATCCATTTACTACCCTTACCCCACAGCTGGGTATAGTGGGTCATTACAATAACCGCTCGTTCATCATGGCCGATATACCGGGCATTATTGAAGGCGCGCATTTGGGTAAAGGTATAGGTCACCGCTTTTTGCGACACATTGAGCGCAACTCGGTACTGCTATTTATGATTCCTGCCGATACCGCGGATATTAAAAAAGAGTACAAGATATTGAAAAACGAGTTGAAACAATTCAACCCCGACCTTTTGGATAAGGATCATGTACTGGCTATTACCAAGAGTGATTTGCTTGACGAGGAACTTAAAAAGATGCTGAAAGTAACATTACCACGTAAGGTTGAGACGGTGTTTGTTTCGTCGCACACTAAAGAAGGACTGGACGCTTTGAAGGATTTACTCTGGACCAAGCTTATTGACACACCTTCATGAACAAGTTTGCCAATGCCCCACTTGATGCTCCAACATTGAAACCTTCAACCTATACCGACGGGCAACCAACAATAGTGCACTGGTCGCTAATATTGTTATTATCAATGCTTTGGGGTAGCTCATTTATCCTCATGAAATTCGGGTTAGAGGCATTTACCTTTACCCAAGTTGCCAGCTGGCGTTTATTTTTAGCTTTTTTGGTATTGTCGCTGTTTTGGTTGCGTATTTCATTCAAAGCTATTACCCTTAACGATTGGAAGTATATACTGGTTGTTGCCTTGTTCGGAAGTGGCATACCACCGTTTTTGTTTACCCTTGCACAAACACACATACCAAGTGCTATAGCAGGTGTGCTCAATGCCCTTACTCCGTTGGGTACCATTTTCATCGGCGCATTGTTTTTTAGCAATCGGTTTAATAATAACCAAATTGCGGGAGTGGTTGTGGGGCTGTTGGGCGCGGTGCTTATCATGTTCCTTCGTGCCGATGGCAATTTCGAGGGAAATTACCTGTACAGCTTACCAATAGTGTTTGCCTGCCTTTGTTATGGCATTGGTGCTAATACTATCAAGAATAAGCTGCAACACCTTTCGCCTATAACCATTACCACTGCGGCATTTACCCTTATTGGTCCACCTGCTGGTATTTATTTGTGGTATAGCGGCGCTTTTACTCAAGTTGCCACCGATACGGCATCGCAGCAAGCATTAGGTTACTTAACCATACTGGGCGTATTGGGCACGGCATTTGCGCTTTTAATGTTCAACTACCTTATCAAGAGCGTGAGCGCATTGTTCGCCTCTACGGTTACTTACCTTATGCCCATAGTATCTATCGGTTGGGGTTATTACTTCGGAGAAGCGCTAAGTTGGGTGCACGGCGTTGGTATGGCTCTTATCTTGGCAGGCGTGTGGCTAACGGGGAGGAAGAAAGCTTAGTTGCGAGTTAATAGTTAAGCGTTACGAGTTAAATTTTTACTCAATTTCCTCAATCGTAAATCGCAATTCTAAAATCGTAAATCTTTAAGCGTATCTCAAATCAATACTAAATTTCTCGGGGTGGCAAGGAGCTATGGTTTTGTAAAAGGCCATAATCTCTCGCAAGTCCTTGTCCATATCGCCACTCGGGTGAATGATTTTACCTACTCCTGCTTTCTTCTTTTTATAATCTAAGTACCCTAAAGCAATTGGCACGCCAGCCTTTACAGCTACATGGTAAAATCCGGTCTTCCATTCGGTGCGCAATGCGCGAGTTCCTTCAGGCGTAACCGCTAGAGTAAGACGCGGGTTGGCTTTAAACAAATCAACCATAGCATCAACCATGCTTACGCGCTCGGTGCTGCCGGTTTTGGGGCTACGGTCAATCCATATTGCACCCATTCTTTCAATAACACGGCTAATGATTGGGTAATTGCTCCATTCTTTTTTAATGGTAAATCTGATTTTGATTCCCAATAAATCAAATGTACCCATCATGTATATCAAGTCCCAGTTGCTGGTATGCGGGGCAGCTATAATTACACAGTTGTGCACCTCCTCGGTCATACTAGCGTCATCAAACTCCCAATTCTTAAACTTAAACCAAGCGGCATAAATACTCATAATAGTAAAGTGTGTAGCGGTTGAGGTGCAAAGTTAAGTTATTTTGACCCACGGTAGATAATAATGGGGTTTATTAGGAGCGTAACTAAAATATTGCCACTCGTTTTATTAATCCGTATCTTTGCCGAAATTTTGAGTAAAGTGGTGTACTTAACACGAAAAGAGCATTTTAACGCGGCGCACAAGCTATACAATGATAGCTGGAGCGAGGAGAAGAACTGGGCTGTATTTGGCAAATGTGCCAATGCCAATTGGCACGGGCATAACTATAACTTGTATGTAACGGTAAAAGGCAAACCTGACCCCGAGACCGGTTTTATCATGAACGTGAAGGACTTGAGCCGCATTATAAAAAATGAGGTAGTGGATCAACTCGACCATAAGAACCTAAATATGGATGTGCCTTTTTTGAAAGGTAAAATGGCTAGTACCGAAAATTTGGTGATTGTTATTTGGGAGCGATTGGAACTGCATATTGCTAAACATGGTTGTGCATTACACAGCATTAAACTATACGAAACCGAGAATATTTACGCTGAGTACTTCGGGGAATAACTACCATTATGCATCACGACGACGACGACCACTACTCATACCAAAAACTAGATAGCTACAACCCCGAAACAACGGCGTTTATTTCGGAGCGAATTGGCAATATTATTACTTCTTTGGGTGAAGATGTGCAGCGCGAGGGCTTATTAAAAACCCCTGAAAGGGTTGCCAAAGCGTACCAGTTTTTGACGCATGGTTATAGTATAGATCCTAAACAGGTTTTGGAGTCGGCGATATTTGATGAGCATCACAGCGAAATGATTATCGTAAAAGACATTGAACTATACTCGCTGTGCGAGCACCACATGTTGCCGTTTTTTGGCAGAGCCCATGTAGCCTATATACCCAATGGAAAAATTGTAGGCTTGAGCAAAATACCGAGAGTTGTAGATATTTTTTCTCGTCGCTTGCAGGTGCAAGAGCGTCTTACCGTTCAAATTCGCGATTGCATAAATGAGGCATTACAGCCACTGGGCGTTGCCGTGGTAATTGAAGCCAAGCACCTTTGCATGATGATGCGTGGTGTGGAGAAACAAAACAGCGTAACCACTACTTCGGCTTTTGTTGGCGAATTTGAGAAGCAAGCCACCCGTCAAGAGTTTATCAACTTGCTATCGGCTAAGTTGTCTTAAGCAACACCCCTTTTTAAATAAAAACAAAGACACCTTTACGGCAGGCCCGCTTCCCACCGCAAAGGTATCCCCGTCAATTATAGTTACCTCATACCAAAGAGGCATTGGCGCTTACCGTTAAGGTGCTATCTAACTCCTCAAGGGCTTGGTTTATCTCTGCATCGGTAAGGTCATGGTCAACCAAATTGCCAGCCAAATACTGCTCATAGGCTGATAGGTCGAAATGCCCATGCCCGCAAAGATTGAACAGGATGGTTTTGGCCTCGCCAGTTTCCTTGGCTTTTAGCGCTTCCTCAATTACGGTAGCAATCGCATGGTTGGCCTCTGGAGCGGGCAGTATACCTTCGGTGCGCTCAAATAAAAGTCCAGCCTCAAAGCACTTGCTCTGCTGCACCGCCCTTGCTGATATCAACTTATCTTTCAGCAATTGGCTTACAATAACCCCAGCACCGTGGTAGCGCAAGCCGCCCGCATGTATGCTGGGCGGCACAAAGTTATGTCCCAAGGTATACATCGGTATTAGCGGCACCATACCCACGGTATCGCCAAAATCATAACGAAATTGGCCCTTGGTGAGCTTGGGACAAGAGGTAGGCTCTACGGCAATGCACTCCACTTTTTTGCCTTGGGTAAGGTTGAGGTGCAAAAATGGAAAGGCTATGCCCGCAAAGTTGGAGCCACCGCCAAAAGGTGCAATGACCATGTCTGGAAAATCGCCAGCAATTTCCAATTGTTTTATGGCTTCTTGGCCAATAATGGTTTGGTGCAATAGCACATGGTTGAGCACGCTGCCCAGGGAATATTTTACATGGTCGTTTTTCATGGCCACCTCCACGGCTTCAGATATGGCAATACCTAAGCTGCCTGTTGAGTCTGGGGTTTTTGCCAAAATCTGTTTGCCGCTATCGGTTTGGTTACTAGGTGAGGCTATGACCTTAGCCCCGAAAGTATTCATCAATACCTTGCGGTAGGGCTTGTGCTCATAACTCAACTTTACCATGTATACCTCCAAGGCAATACCAAAATGCTGGCAGGCAAAGCTCAGCGCACAGCCCCATTGGCCTGCACCCGTTTCGGTGGTTATGTGGGTTACGCCCTCCATTTTGTTGTAGTATGCTTGGGGTATTGCGGTGTTGGGTTTATGCGAACCGGTAGGGCTAACACCTTCGTATTTGTAGTATATTTTGGCGGGTGTACCCAGTGCTTTCTCTAGGTTGGTGGCCCTAATGAGTGGGGTAGGGCGGTAAATCTTGTACAGCTCTTGCACTTCCTCTGGTATCTCAATGTACCGCTCCGTTGATACTTCTTGTTTTATCAACTCCATGGGGAATAAGGGTGCCAAGTCTTCGGGCCCCAACGGTTGTTGCGTTACAGGGTGCAGGGGCGGCATGGGCTTGTTGGGCATGTCGGCCAAAATGTTGTAATAGTGGGTAGGCATTTCACTTTCGCTAAGGTGTATTTTCTTGCTTTTCATGGGATGATGTATTGTGGGTTGAACAGAAATTGGCACGGATATGGTTTTGAAACCTATACGGACCTTGGGTTGTATAATTTGTTATCGATAAAAAAGTAAGGGAACCATAGCTGAAAGGGGGAAAAGAAAAAGGGATACTCGGTGCGACCGACGTATCCCTTTCAGCTTATGGGTTTGAAAAAGGTAATAACGCTACGAGGCCGCTGGGACTTGCCAAACGCGCCACCAATTGTTACGCTGTACCTTTTGATTGTTCATGATGCAAGTATACCGACGAAATTTGAAAACTAGGTAAAATATGTGTAGATATATTTTATCACAAAAGTTTTAAGCTGATTTCTATTATTTTGCCCAATTAACCAATAACAAATCAACCAATAACCAATCAACCAACGAAAACTAGAAATTCACGTAGCGTGCATAGGTGCTCAAGGGTAGTTGGCGGCCAGCTTTATCGGTAAGGTACAGCTCGCCATATTCCGTTTTACGAACGTTGAAAACGGTCTTTACCAAATTATCGGCAATAAGCGACGAGAAGCCCATGCTGTATAGGTTCAGTATCACAAACGACGGCTGCGGCAGCATCAGTGCTTGGCATTCTTTCAGCAGCTCCATAATGCTATCTTCCAACACCCATTTTTCCCCTTCTGGTCCGCGCCCATATGCAGGTGGGTCGAGGATAATGCCATTGTATTTTTTGCCACGCTTTACCTCACGTTTCACAAACTTAAGCGCATCCTCCACCATCCAACGGATATTGTCCAAATTGCTCGCTATCATGTTTTCTTTACTCCAATTAATCACCTGTTTAATAGAATCTACGTGCGTAACATCGGCACCAGCGGCCTTGGCAGCCAACGAGGCACCGCCAGTGTAGGCAAACAAATTCAGCACTTTATAATCCAAGCTACCTGCGTAAGGCGAAGCGGCATCGTAAATAAAATCCCAATTGGTGGCCTGCTCCGGGAAAATACCCACATGTTTAAAAGCAGTCAAACCCAACCTAAATCGCAGGTTCATTTTAAGGTATTTATACTCCATAAACCATTGCTCGGGCATACCCGTTTGCAATATCCACTCGCCACGCTCCAGGTCTGCTTTTTGGTCTTTGCCTGCTTTTTTGAAGTAGGCATGCGCAGCTTGCCAAACCTTTTCGGGCTGGGCTTTTTCCCAAACGGCCTGAGGCTCGGGGCGGCGCAAGGTATAGGCACCAAAACGCTCCAGTTTTTCAAAACCTCCGGTATCAATCAATTCGTAATCGGCCCATGGGCGTGGGGTAAGTAGCTGCATGGGTGCAAAGATAGTTGTTTTGGTGGATGGGCTATAGTGGAATGGATGAGGTGTATGGTTAATTCAAGTGCAGTGCTGAACTGAGCACCCCCCACCCAGCCTCCCCCTGAAAAAGGGTGAGGAGCTTACGTAGTTTGTTTTTAATTTTTGCCATAACAGGTTCCTCCCCGAATGGCACCCTGAGCTATTGTCGAATGGGTCAGGGGGCAGGATACCTGCCTGCCGCAGGTTAGGGAGGGTAAAATATGGGCGGGGTTTTGAAATTATGGGGCGCTAAAAGCTAAGTGCAAACCTCAATTTTAAATTTTAAATTTTCAATCAACCTCTGCTCCCCACAAAAGTCCTTAAAATAGGTGCGCGCCAGGTAGGTTGTGCGTGAGAAGATACAGAAGTAAAACCCGTGGCTTTCATCTTAGCTTCCAGTTCTTTTGGCCCAAGGAAGTTGAGCACGCTCTTAATGAGGTAGCTGAAAATGTTGGTCTCGCCCGTGGTAAGGAAACTGATGGGTACTATAAATACATAACCCAATATCCACCAATACGCAGCAGAATACCAAGTATCGCTCAATGAGTAATCGTGTATAACCAACTTGCCCTTGGGTTTTAGCAGCGGTAGCAGTTGTGCCAACGATTTGTCATAATCGGGCATGTTGCGCAGTCCGTATGCCATAAATATAGCATCAAAGCTTGCGGGCTCAAAGGTGAGTTTCATTGCATCTTGCAGCTGCAGTTGCAGTTTCCCCGCTTTTATCTCGTTGGCAAACTTTTTACCAGCCACCGCCAGCATTTCTTCTGAGTTATCAACGCCAATTACTTTGCCCGAAGTAATGAAAGGCAATACCGCAGCGGTACTTTTGCCAGTGCCGCAGCATAGGTCCAGCACGGTTTCGTTACCATTCAATTGCAAATAAGCCGCGCTGCGATTCAAGTCGCTTTGGTAGCCTTGGCTTAGGCCAGTGGCCATATCGTAGCGGCGGGCTATTTTGTTAAACTCTTTGGGTACAGCAACTTTATTTTCGATAAGCGATTGAGACATGATGCAAATGGTTGTTTTGAACAATGGCAACAAAGGTAGCGACAAAAGGTTTTAGGTGGTTACTGGTGTATTAGTTAATTGGTTATTGGGTGCTTGCCCATGCAAGGTGGTATGGTAAAAAGCGGGTTGAAGATGGCCTGCAATATCATTTGTGTTATAACATTTGAGTTACCTCCATTTTCAAATTCCCGAATTTTCAAATTTTCGAATTGAAAAGGCTATTTTTACGAGTCGAAGCAGGTTGGCAATCAATAGCCGCAGCGCAGCGTTTTAATAATTGGAGAAACATAGCATGGCAGATAGCAAGGTATTATTGGAAGTGAAGGATCTAATAACCGAATTTCGCACGGAAGACGGCGTAATGACCGCGGTAAATAAAATCAGTTTTACCCTAAACCGTGGCGAAACCATTGGTATTGTGGGCGAATCGGGTTCTGGCAAATCGGTTACCTCGCTCTCTATTATGCGATTGATACCCAGCCCTCCGGGCCGCATTGCCGGTGGACAAATTATCTATCACCACAAGGAGAAGGGTCCAATAGATTTGGTAGCCCTTACCGAGAAGGAGATGCGCGAGTTTCGTGGAAACGAGATTTCGATGATTTTTCAAGAGCCGATGACGTCGCTAAACCCAGTGTTTACCTGTGGCGACCAAGTGGCAGAGGCCATTATGTTGCACCAAAAGAAGAATAAAACCGAGGCACGCCAAATGACCTTGGACTTGTTCAAGAAAGTGCAACTGCCAAGGCCGGAGAAGATTTTAGATGCTTACCCACACCAAATTTCGGGCGGACAGAAGCAGCGCGTAATGATTGCCATGGCCATGAGTTGCAACCCAGGCATACTGATTGCCGATGAGCCTACCACCGCCTTGGACGTAACCGTACAGTCTACTATTCTTGATTTGATGCGCGAACTACGCGACGAGATAGACACTTCTATCATCTTCATTACTCACGATTTGGGTGTAATAGCCGAAATTGCCGACCGCGTAATAGTGATGTACAAAGGCGATATAGTTGAGCAAGGGCCGATTAAGGACATCTTTAGCAACCCACAGCACCCATATACCAAAGGCTTGTTGGCTTGCCGCCCACCGTTGGAGAAACGCTATAGCGAGTTGCCTACCATTGCCAACTTTATGGGCAAAGACGAAAACGGCAAATTGATTGAGCTGCAAAGCAATATTGAGGAAGTAATTGCCCGGGTTACTATTAGCGACGAGGTTCATAGCCAGCGCTTGGTGGAATTGAAAAAGCAAGAGCCGCTATTGCAGGTAAAAAACCTTTGCACTTGGTTTCCGAGCACGAAAAACTTTTTTGGCAAAACCATTGACTACGTTAAGGCTGTTGACAATATTTCGTTCGATGTTTACCCTGGAGAGACCTTAGGTTTGGTGGGCGAGTCGGGTTGTGGTAAGACTACCACTGGCCGCAGTATTTTGCGCTTGGCACCCGTTACCAGTGGCGAGATTATTTACAAAGGCCGCAACATCCTCAACGTTTCCGATTCGGAGATGAAGGCGTTGCGCGAGGAAATGCAAATCATTTTCCAAGACCCATACAGCTCATTGAATCCACGCATGACCATAGGCGGCGCCATTATGGAGCCGATGCAGGTGCACGGCATTTATAACAGCGATAAAGAACGTAAGGAGCGCGTAGAACACTTGCTGGATACAGTAGGTCTGCCGGGTGCGCACTTTAGCCGCTACCCACACGAGTTTAGCGGTGGCCAGCGCCAACGTATCTGTATTGCCCGCGCTTTGGCCTTGAACCCAAGCTTTATCATTTGCGACGAATCGGTATCGGCATTAGACGTATCGGTGCAAGCACAGGTTTTGAACTTATTGATTAAGCTACGAGAAGAGTTCAAATTCACGTATATCTTCATTTCGCATGACCTTTCGGTAGTGAAATTTATGAGTGACCGTATGGTGGTGATGAACAAGGGCAAGATTGAGGAAATGGGACCTGCCGATAGCATATACAACAACCCGCAACAAGAATACACCAAAGGTCTCATCAGTGCCATCCCTAAAGGCCGCTTAGAAGACATCGAGCGCCGCATAGCCGAAAGGCATGCTGGGGTTGGGGCTTAATTTTGAATTGAAAATTTAAGATTCAAAATTCAATATTGGTAGGGCATTTATTCCTGAGTCTCGTTTGAAGCGAGAAAGACTGCGCGGTTGGCAAAGGCTCCTTCCCTTTTTAGGGGGAGGTTGGGAGGGGGTAATGGCCGAGCTATGAATTTTGAATTGCACTTGGCCAATAATCGAAGTAGGAAATGTTTCACCGTGAACCATCGACTATCGACCAACCCCCAACTCACTAAACTTCTTCTTCCCCTTCGCAAAAAACTGCCATAGAATGCTTTTTTGGTAAAGGCCCTCGGTATTGGCCGTTTTGCCTGCTGATAAGGTTTGGGTAGCAATCCTTTTTTTGCGGATGATGCTAAGGGTATTGAAAAACTCCATGTGTGCTTTGGCAATGGCCTTATAATCGCCCACCTTACCAGTTAATAGTGAACGGTAAGCTGCAACTACATCCAGTATCAACCGAAGAGCCATGGTGCGCTTAAAATTGGCTTCTGGGAGGTTCTTATACATCATCCACAAGTTGTTGCGGAAATTGAGGAACGTTTTTCGAGGGTTGCCCTGTGGCAAGCTGCCGCCGCCTACATGGTACACCAGCGAGTGCGGTGTATAAAGCAAACCGTAGCCCGCATTTTTCATGCGCCAGCAAAGGTCAATCTCTTCCATGTGCGCAAAAAAATCTGCATCTAAGCCGCCCAACTGATGATATAGCTTGGCCCTTACAAACATAGCTGCACCACTCGCCCAAAATATAGGGATTACGGTATCGTATTGGCCTTCGTCTTTTTCCACTGCGTCAAACACCCGTCCACGGCAAAAGGTATAGCCTAGGTAGTCCATAAAACCGCCAGCAGCGCCGGCATATTCAAAGTAGTCTTTTTGGTGGTAGGCACGTAGCTTGGGTTGGCAAGCACCTGCTTCGGGGTGCTGCTCCATTAGCTCCACCATCGGCTCTAGCCAACCCGGGGTTACTTCCACATCTTGGTTAAGGAGCACGTAGTAGTCGGCTTGTATTTGCTTTAGCCCTTCGTTATAGCCGCCTGCGAAACCTAGGTTTTTGGGTAGTGCCACCAACTTCACTTGAGGGTAATGCTCGGCCAACCATACCGCGGTATCGTCAGTACTGGCATTATCGATAACGTAATGCGTTGCATGCGCATAAGTAGTAGCCACTACCGACGGCAGAAACTGCTCTAGGAACTTGCGTCCGTTCCAGCTCAATATAGCTATCGCTACTGTGGGGTTAGTGGGCATGGGGCAAATGTAATCAATTTGGAAATGTGGTAATTTGAAAATTTGAAAATGGGGTTCTAAAACCCATTTGGAATTTGGGTAAGCCAATTGCAATACAATTGCTAAATAGTGTTAATGCCATAATAGTATAAAATGCTAGACGTTAATAAGCAACACCACTCAAGCAGCATGGAAACCACACTCAACCAACTTTTCTCGCGGCGCTATTGGCTGCTGTTTGCCTCTTTGGCTTTTACTATTTTCATGCTGTTTATACGGTTGGTGCTTACTGATAGCATTTTTGGTCTGTTTTTGGTGTGGAACCTGTTTTTAGCAGGCTTGCCATTGTTTTTGGCGTTGTGGCTCAGGGAGGTGAGGGGTGAAAAAGGAAACCCGCTTTGGCAAATGACGTTGTTTATTGCTTGGCTGTTGTTTTTTCCCAATGCCATGTATATCGTTACCGATTTGTTCCATTTAAAGATGAGGCTGCCGGTGCCTTTGTGGTTCGATATGATATTGCTGTTCTCTGCCGCTTGGAACGGTTTACTATTGGGTTTCAAATCCCTATCAATTGTTCAAGGCATATTTTCTGATATGTTTAATAAAACGGTGGGCGTGCTATTAGCAATTGGCTTTATGTTTTTGGCAGGCTATGGCATCTATTTGGGGCGCTACATCCGTTGGAATAGTTGGGATGTAGTTAGCAATCCCCTTGGCTTGGCATCAGATATTGCCGGGCATTTGTTGCATCCGCTGCATCATTTGTTAATGTATGGGTTCGTGTTTCTTTTTGGCAGCTTTATGTGCTTGGCTTACTTTGCTGTGCAGCGAAATGCAACAGTAACCCAGCCAGATAATACCTTAAACCAATAGAACACTAGCTGTTGCCTCGGCACATATTCATTGCCTTTCCCAGATGGGTAATAATGTCGCTTGCAATAAGTGCTTCTTGGCTGTTTGCTTGAGCAGCTAAATCTCCTGCCAAGCCATGCAAGTAAACGGCATTGATGGTTGCTTGCAAAGGCTCATACCCCTGCGATAGCATACCCGTAATTATGCCAGTAAGAACATCACCGCTGCCGCCAGTTGACATACCAGGGTTGCCAGTATTGTTAAACCAAACATCCTGTTTGGGGGTAATTATCGCTGTATTGGCCCCCTTCAATACAATAATAATATTGTGCTCTTTAGCTTGGCGGCAAGCCAGTTGCAACCGCTCCAAGCTATTACCCGATGAGCCAAATAACCGTTCAAACTCTTTTGGGTGCGGGGTAATGATGCTATTTTCAGGTAAGCGGTTGAGCCAAGGCCTGTTGTGCGCTAATAGGTTCAATGCATCAGCATCCAACACTAATGGGTGCCTAAAACGCTCTATGAGCTTAAAAAGGGCATTTAATGTTTCTGGCTGTTGCCCTATGCCTGGGCCAATGGCTATGGCACTGTAAGGGGCAGTATCGAGTGCACTCGTAATGAAATCGTTGTTATCGTCAGTTATGGTCATTGCTTCGGGCAAGGCCGTTTGCATAGCGGTGTATCCACACTTGGGAATGTAGGTAGTAACTAGCCCAGAGCCCGCGCGAAGACAAGCTTTTGCAGCTAATATGGCTGAGCCAATTTTCCCATATCCGCCAGCTATAACTAGGCTATGGCCGTATGAGCCTTTGTGGCTATGGCGGGCTCGGGTTTTAAGTTTTACATCTGTTGGGGCAATAATGCGGTAAGGGCTTGTGGCTTTGGCAATGTAATCGGCATTGAGCCCAATGCTTCGGTATTCCCATTCGCCCACATATTCGTCATGCTCGGCAAACAAAAACGATAGGCGTGGTGCTTCAAAACTAAGCGTATGATGGGCTTTAAAAATGGTCCCGGCACTTATGCTATCAGCGTAAAGGCCTGAGGGTATGTCAACTGCCACCCGTGTGCATGCGTGAGCATTTAAGTGGTCAATTAACCCTGCTACCCAACCTTGCGGTGGGCGGTTCAATCCTGAGCCAAACATGGCATCTATTATTACTGTGTGCTCGCTAAGCGTGGGATAGCTATCAGACTCAGTAAGGTAATGCTGATCTATATTCGGTATTTTGCTAAGGCGTTGTTCGTTTACATCACGGTCTTTAGTGGTGTTGCCACCAGCTACAAGCCAAACGCTCACTGCATATCCGCGTTCGTGTAGCAGCCTGGCTATGGCCAATCCATCGCCACCATTGTTACCATTGCCGCAAAAGATACTTACGGGTTGCTCTGGTGTAAACTTTGCCACATACCACAACGTAAATACGGTTGAGGCCCGCTCCATCAAATCAATAGAGGCAATAGGCTCGTTGGCTATGGTATAGGCATCGGCCTCACGTATTTGGCTAGCGGATAGTATTTTCATTTACTTAAAAATACGGATTTATACGCTAATGAATGTGCCAATTGATGGCGGAAGTGGGCTGTAAGTATCAAGCTCAAAAAAGCGCAAAGACTTACACTTTTTTAATAGTAGCAACAATTTGCTGGTCGTTGGCAGTTTCAATATCGCTTTTCAGTTGGCAAGTATATTGTTGGCCATCAATGTTGAACGAAAAATGCGAAAGGCCGCTATTGTTAAGTGCTTTGCTTATTGATGTTTCAATAATTGCGGCGACATCTTTCGGCAACGATTTAAGAAATACCGATAACGTTGGAGCGCTTTCTGGTGCATTGATGCCAAGGGTAGCAAAAAGGTTGCTGCTCCAAAACATACTTTTAGTTTTTGGGTCTAACTCCCAATAGCCAAAATCGGCAAGTTGCTGTGCTGCATCAAACTGCTCGTTGGCATTGTTCAGCTTTTGAGTACAATTCAAAACTTGCTTTTGCAATTGGTATCGCTCAAAAGCATATCTTACCGATGATGTGAGCACTTTGCCATCAAATTGACCTTTTATCAGAAAATCTTGAGCACCTTTAGTTACGGTTTGCAGGCCAAGTTCTTCGTCATTTAGTCCTGTTAATACTATTACAACTCCACCTTGGCTTGCTTCAAGCACGGTTTCTAGCGTCTCGATTCCTCTACTATCCGGAAGGTTTAAATCCAACAGAATTACATCAAATTCGTTGTGCTGCAGTAGGTCAACTGCCGTCTTCAAATACTCGGCATGCAATAGGCGGGCATACTTTAATACGGAATCTTCGAGGTAGAACTTTATTAAAAAAGCGTCGCCCGGATTATCTTCTATAAGCAGTATGTTTAAATTAATATGCTTGTCCATGTTATTTGCGGGTATTTTCAATAAGGCAATTTAGCAATAGAAAACCAAAATTTCTCAATATTGGTCACCACTTTAAAATATTCGTCAAAATCAACGGGTTTTGTGAGGTACAAATTTGCATGGTTTTGGTAGCTTTTTTGAATATCATAATCAGCCTCTGAAGAAGTAAGAATTACTACTGGCAAAAGCTTTAATACCGAGTCGGATTTAATTATCTCCAACACTTCAATGCCGTTCATTCGGGGTAAGTTCAGGTCAAGAATAATTAAGTTGGGCAATGTCTTGTTTTCTAGGGCCTTGTTTAAATACGCTATTGCATTATCGCCATTTAATATAGCCACCAACTTAGAGTCAAATTTGCTGCTTTTTAGTATTTCCTCTGTTAGCCTAATATCGCCAGGGTTATCGTCAATTATCAATATGGTTCGTCCTTGGCTCATCATAGGTTCCCTTTTTTGTTTATGCTAAAGTAAAAGGTTGTTCCGCGCCCTATTTGCGATTGAACCCACAATCGGCCACCATGGCGTTCTACAATTTTTTTGCTAGTTGCCAGCCCTATGCCCGAACCCGAATATTCGCTTAGGCTATGAAGTCTTTGAAAAACGAGGAAGATTTTTTCGAAATATTGTTCTTTTATGCCAATTCCATTGTCTTGTACTGAAAAAGTGTAACTATCGCCGTTGTCGCGACAGCTAATGTGCACCAAAGGTGCTTGCTCGCCATGAAACTTTAACGCGTTTTCAATTAAGTTCTGCAACAGGCTTATTATCTGGGGTTGGTCGGCATATATTTCTGGTAGGTCGTCTGCAACAATGGTAGCTCCCTTTTCGGCTATTGATTGCTGCAAATTGATTTTTACGAATTCAACGGTTTTGTTCATATCCAGCAACCTGAAATCGTCAGTCTTTCTATCAACTCTTGAGTATTCTAGTAGGTCGTTTATCAGATCTTGCATTCGTTTAACGCCATCAGTAGCATAGGCCATAAACTCTAAAGTATCACCTTCAAGCGTGTTTTGCAGGCGTTTTTGTATGAGGTGTATGTAGCTGCCTATCATTCGCAATGGTTCTTGTAAATCGTGCGAAGCGGCATAGGCAAAAAGCTCCAGGTCTTCGTTGCTGCGCAATAGCTCTGTAGTATGATGTTCAAGCTTACGCTGTATATCTTTTAAATCGGTTATATCAAGCGACATTACCATGCCGGCGTAAATCTCTTTCTTTTCGTTTCGCACGGGCAAAAAATGAATGAGATAGTGTTTTTTGTTAAACTCCCGCTCCATGACGTGTTCTTGGCCATTCAAGGCTCCCCTGTATAGCGGCTCAAGTTCTTTAAGCAAGGTAGGCGGTATGGTTTGCTGTAAGGTTCGGCCTTCCATACTATTTTTATCATAGCCTTGGTCTTCTAGTTCGGCACCTTCCACCAATTTATACTTCAAGTCTCTGTCGTATAAAAACACCGCTGATTTAGGTATGTTGCGTGCTAGCGTGCGGT
>CAIOSU010000370.1 GCA_903861055.1 uncultured bacterium | reverse complement strand
GAACCTTTTCCATTTCCATCTTTCCCTTTGCACCTACAAAAAGTAATTCAGTATTAGGCTGCATTCTTTTAAGAGCGTGCCCAATAGCCACCGCCGGAAATATATGTCCGCCAGTGCCACCACCTGCTATAATTACTTTAAGTTGTTGCATTGCTTTAGGCTGTTGCTATGGTATTATTTGATTTTTTTGTTGCTCCCTTTTGTATAAACAATTTTGAACCCTCGTCTTTTTTATCGATTTGTGTACCCTCCATTTTATCTACATAACTACTAATGCTGAGAATAATTCCAAACGAAATACTCGTAAACAAAATAGATGAGCCACCCATACTCACCATTGGCAAAGTGAGTCCGGTTACAGGCACCAAATGCACAGCCACAGCCATATTCAGCATTGCTTGAAACACCAATTTAATGCTCAATCCTACCGCTAGAAAAGCACCAAATGCATAGGGGCATCGTTTAAATAACAGTATGCATCGCCATAAAAAAAGCAAGTACAAAAACACAATTACTGCGCCGCCAATTAATCCATACTCCTCGATGATAATAGCATATATAAAATCTGAATAAGGATGGGGTAAAAAATTCCTTTGTTGACTGTTGCCTGGGCCACGACCAGTAATGCCGCCATTAGCTATGGCTATTTTTGCTTGTTGTACTTGGAATGGCTGTACCTTTTCTCCTCCATTCGTTGATGTGCCTCTATAATCTTCAACACGTTTAAGCCAGGTTTCACCACGCCCAAATTTGAAGGTAATAGAAGCCATAATTAATATCGTAATCCCTACTATCCCAGTAAGCGCTAAGAGCATTATGTGCTTGACATTAACGCGCCCTATATAAAATAAGATACAGCAGGTAACGCCTAACAATAAGGCTGTTGATAAATTTTCAGGAGCAATCAAAGCACAGATTAACAAAACAGGAAAAAGCACCGGTAGGAATCCTAATCTAAAATCTTTGATGACTGTCTGCTTAATACTGAGTAGACGCGCCAAGTACATAAACAAGGCTAGTTTCGCAAAGTCGGAAGATTGAAAAGTTAAGTGAATAATCGGAATGGTTATCCAGCGAGAGCCCTCATTAATCTTGGCTCCAAAGAACATGGTGTAAATAAGTAAGGGTACACTAAAGAAAAACAACAGCTTCGACAATTTCGAAAACTTTGCATAGTTTACTTTATGCACTACAAAAATCAAGCCTGCGCCCAGCATAAGCATGGCCAACTGCTTAACCATAAAGTGACTGGCATTTTTATCAACTTTATAGGCCAATGTGCCTGTTGCACTATACACCACCAATAGTCCGAATAGCGACAAGAGCAATACGATTGACCATATTACTTTATCTCCCTTGATATGTCCTAACAACTGTTGCATAATCTAATTTCGTAGTGCTTAATAAATTACAAGTTTCTAACCGCTTCTTTAAATTGGTCGCCTCTATCTTCATAGTTTTGAAACAAATCGAAACTTGCACAAGCTGGAGCTAACAGTACCACATCATTTTTTTCGGCAAGTGAATAGG
>CAIOSU010000369.1 GCA_903861055.1 uncultured bacterium | reverse complement strand
TTTCTATCTTGTTCAGTTTGTGCTTTCCTGTTACTAAGGCATTAGAAATGGAACGCTGAGTAAAGGTCAATATATCGGAAACAGTATTTATCTCGTTAAAACCATCATACTGTGCTCTTTTGCTGGCCGTGCTTTCTCCGTTTTGGGTATGGAAAAGTTGCAAGGTGTATTTGTTCTTTTGCGTTTTGTAGGCAGCAGCCACCAAAGCACTCCAAATTACGTTATTCGAACCCTGAGGTCCGCTAGATACGCGATAGTTCTCTTTATCAAATTGCAGTACCCCTGAGTTTGCATCGTGCTGGTATTCGCCAAGTTCTACCTTATCATAAAACTGATAGGTATTGCGGTAAGTAATGCCGGTATTGATACCAAAGCTTTTTCCGTTTTTGTTATACTGGTTACCAAAACCGATAAAATAGTTTTGGTTGAGAAACGCCATTTCCTTTTTGGCTTCTAGCTGCCTTGAAAAGTTGCGGGTATATTCTTCCAGCTTAGGATCTTTGGCAATTGCCAGGCCATTGCCAATGGTTAGGTCGTAGCTAAAGGGCAACTTACGGGTCCCGTCATCAAAACCCAAAGCATCGGTTTTGCCACCTTTGTATAGTATAAAGTCGTTGTTAAAGGTCGTTCCAGAAGTAATGCCCCAAGTACCACCTATGGTAATTTGTTTGCGTTCTTGGAAGCTCTTGGTAGTTATATCAACCACACCACCTGTAAAGTCGCCAGGTAAGTCAGGTGAAAATGTTTTGTAAACAATCAGGTTATCAATCAAATTCGACGGGAAAATGTCCATCTGAACGGTATTCCTATCTGGGTCAAGACCTGGAATATCCATGCCATTCAACATGGTTTTGGTATATCTGTCTCCAAGGCCACGCACATAAACATATTTGCCCCCTTCAATTGAAACGCCCGGTACACGCCGAAGTGCATCGGCAGCATTATTGTCGCCTGTTTTGCTTATCGATTGAGACGAAATACCATCCAGCACTACAGTTGAATTCTTTTGGATGGTAAGCAGCGCAGTTTCGGTATTTTTAGTGCGTTCAGCCGAGATAGTTACTTCATTTATTACTTCAGTTTCTGCAGCCATTCGGAGGTCAATAACGGTAACCTCACCCGATTTAACTACAACATCAGTTACCTTTTTGGTAGCATACGAAATGTAAGAGAAAACAACTGTGTAATTACCTGCAGGGGCTGAGATATTATAATTACCATCTAAGTCGGTAATAGTGCCATTGCTGGTACCCTCCAGCAATACGATAACACCAATAAGGGTTTCGCCAGATTTATCATCAATTAAGGTACCTCGTATGGTTCCGTTCTGTGCTTGAGCTACGCCCAATGAACATACTAGTAACAGTAGCAAGAAGTTGAAAAATTTCATAAAGCAGTTTTAAAAAAATTTCCCTCTCGGGTAGTGGACCGAGAGGGAAACCTTAAAAATTATAATAGCAATGAGTTATTAATCAAGCAAGTTGGCATTTGAAGCCCAAGTCCAAGAGGCGAATACTGATTGAGTAGCACCTACTGTTGGAGTTGTAACGGCGGTGTTTGAACCACCAGCAAGGATAGTATTTAAAGCCGCAGTCAAAGTACTATCGCTAGATGTAATTGTTGAAGCAATGCTAGACTTAACAAATTGGCTATTGGTAAATTCCAATTCGCCGCTCTGGAAGTTAGCGTTTGCGCTACCACCTTCTACTGATACCCAGTTGGTAAAGCCAGTAAACGCTACATTGTTGATAGTACCTTGCGCAGCACTTTTCAAAGTTGCAGCACGACCAGTAGCACTACTTGGGTTTTTAACGGTACCGTTGTTCAAGGTAAATTTACCTGAGGTGTAGGTAGAACCTTCTGGACCGTCAATTTCCAAACCAGCATTACCAGCACTTGCACCAGCATGAATAACTAGGAAGTTGCTAATTGAACCAGAATAGTTTTGGTCAAAATCCAATGCATCGTCTTGGCAATACACAACCAATATATCGCTCAATACAGCAGCACCACCGAAAATCTCGATACCGTCATCAGAACTAGCAAAAATTTCAACGTGGTTGATGGTAGTTGCGCTACCAACACCGCCCAAGGTAAGGCCTTGTAGCTCTTGGTCAGGCTTCAACTCAGTACCGCTGTGGCGAATAGATACAAAAGAAAGGCTACCAGAGTTGTCAGCATCGTTAGTGCCACCATACAAACCAAAAGTGTAGTCGGCAGGGATACCTTCAATTTGCCCTTCAGTATCAGCAGCAGTGGTAGATACTTTGGCGTTACCCAACAAAATCAAACCGCCCCAAAGGCTAGAGTTATCTTTAGTAAGATTGGTTCCGAATTTTTGACCTACAGTAATGTTATCTAATACTGAAGTGAAAATAATAGGCTTAGCAGAAGTACCAACGGCATTAATTTTAGAGCCACGAGCAATAATCAAAGCAGAAGCAGCTGCACCAGAACCTTCGCGAGCTTTAATAATTGTACCTTCGTTAATAGTAAGGGTAGCACCACTATCAACTACTACATAACCAGCTAGCTCGTAGATAGTATCAGCGCTTAAGGTGCGATTGGCATTGATTGAACCACTTAAAACTACGTTAGCTGTAGTTTTTGAATCGTTGTTGTCTTCGTCTTTACTGCAAGATGAAACAATTACTGAGGTTGCCACTAGCAATAGCAATGTTCTAAAAATTGTGATGTTATTTAACATGGTTTTGGTTTTGGTGATTGTCTCTTTTCAATAGTCGATGCAAAACAACAAACCGTGTCTTAACTTTAAGTGACTGGTTTGTTAAGAATGTTTTACTAAAACCAATGTTAAGCCTGCCCGTTTTAACCTATCTTTAACATTGTCGAAACAATACCCAAAGGATACAACTTTAACTTTGCGTAAAATAAATATCCATGTCTGAGAAAATTAAAATTTTGATTGCCGACGACGAGCCAGATATCTTGGAGTTTCTACAGTATAACTTAGAGCGCGAAGGATATGAAACTATTTTAGCAGAAAATGGTCGCGAAGCCATTGTTAAGGCCAAAGCCCATAACCCACAAATGATTTTGCTGGACATCATGATGCCTGAGTTAGACGGTATAGAAACCTGCAGGGAATTGCGCAATTTGCCCGATTTCAAAAACACCCTTATCGCTTTTTTAACCGCACGCAACGAAGATTACTCGCAAATTGCTGGTTTTGATGTTGGGGCCGACGACTATATAACCAAACCCATCAAGCCGCGCGTGCTTATTAGCCGCATTAAGGCACTCATGCGCAGGTTTGGTAGCGAAGTGCAAGAAGAAAACGTAAGCCTCGGCTCCATTGAAATTGACAGAGAAAAATATTTGGTATACAAAGACGGCGAAAAACTTAGCTTACCAAAGAAAGAATTTGAACTACTGAGCCTTTTGGCCTCCAAGCCTGGCAAAGTATTCTCGCGCAAAGAAATAATGAGCAAAATTTGGGGCAACGATATAATTGTGGGAGACCGTACTATTGATGTTCATATACGTAAGCTGCGCGAAAAAATTGGTGAAGAACAATTCAAAACAATTAAAGGCATCGGGTACAAGTTTGATATGTAAATAAAGGATGTGCAATATGCGATGTAGCCTTTTATTAAATGATAAGCTAAGAACAAGGTATGTTGGCGTGTTGCACTAATAAGGATTTCTATTTCATCCCAGTGCGCGTAATGCAGAAAAAAAAATGTACGAGGTACTTTATACTTTGTACATTGTACCTCGTACATTAAAACAATGAAGAATCTTTCGCCACGCGATATAGTAGTTGCATTAAACGGTAGTTTATCTTTAATGATATTAATGGTGCTTTACGGGCTTACCAGCCTAGCGGGCGTGCAATTGCCCATTTGGGCAATATTGGGCATTCCGGTAATAAACTTCGTTATTGGATACTTTTTACTTTCCGCGTTGCTCGAAAAATTCATCTATCGCCGGGTTAAGGTTATTTATAAAACCATTAACAATCTAAAAGCCCCTAAACATGCCGCTCCACTTCAGCTAAAAATAAACGATGATGTGCTTTCTAACGTTGAGCGCGAAGTAGTGGACTGGACCAAACGCCAATCGCAGGAAATTGAAATGCTAAAAAGCTCTGATAACTATCGAAAAGAGTTTATCGGTAATGTTTCCCACGAGCTGAAAACACCCATATTCAACATTCAAGGCTATATACACACCCTTATTGATGGTGGCCTGCACGACGAGAAAATTAACAAAAGCTACTTGTATAAGGCAAGCCAAAATCTTGACCGCCTCAGCGCAATTGTAGAAGACCTGGAAACCATTAGCCAACTGGAAACAAATGCCCTAATACTCGATATCCGAAAGTTCGATTTTGTGAAACTACTGAAGGAAGTATTCGAGAACTTGGAGATGCAGGCCGATCTTAAAGACATAAACTTGATAATGAAAGAAGGGTCGCCTAAAATTATAAACGTTTTGGCCGACAAAGAGCGTATACGTCAAGTAATAACCAACTTGCTCACCAACTCTATAAAATACGGAAAGCAAAAAGGCACTACTTCAATTGGCATATACGACATGCACGACAATTTATTGATTGAAGTAACCGATGACGGAATAGGAATAGCCGAGCAACACTTACCTCGCTTGTTCGAGCGCTTTTATAGAGTAGACAAGAGCCGAGCAAGAGACCAAGGAGGCACAGGCTTAGGTTTATCTATTGTAAAACATATAATAGAAGCCCACCAGCAAACCATCAATGTGCGCAGTACTGTAGGCATTGGTTCTACTTTTGGCTTTACGCTAAAAAAAGCATAGCGGTTGTGCCATAACTTACAAACCAAGGGCTAGAACAAAAAACGGTGGTGCTGTTTCGAACACCGAGAAAAGATTTATTACAAAGAGCCCCAACAATAAACAATTGACAAGTAACCGCCACCAATAAATAAAATATTATCCCAACGAAAACACATCTTAATTTTTATTACTTAATTATTTATACTTAATAGATTGCGTTTGCTAACACAAGCATTATCCATTGTAATAATATTGAACCCGAAAAAGCTACACTTTTAATTATTTTAGCTTTAAAGGAGGATATATTGTGGAATAATTCGGCGGAATGACGTAATATAGCAGTGGGAAAATTTGTTAACGATTAATTAATAACTATGGCTGCTAAAGTAGAAGGCTATCAAGCCAAATTTATAACACTTGAAGAGGCTCTAAGTGATGCTAAAAAACAATCAGCAAAACTAGGAACTAAATTGAGTGTAATTCAATCAAAAACCATTTATTACGTAGATACAAATATTGTAGTTAGGGATTGGGAAACCCTGCACGGTATGTACGAAAATGGCAAAAAAGCAAAAATTTAAAAAGAAGCTACAAAGCATACGAAACCAGCAGTGTATTAAGCACACTGCTTGTTTTGTTATTTAGCTAAATGTAGTTTTTTGCTCAAGGTAAGGTAAATACGTTCAATCATAATACCGAACCCTACCCAGAGCGGATAATAATCGAGCCGAATGTAACCCATTATATGCCATCCTGTGGTATACTCCCATGGGCACCTACCAGTAGTTACATCCAACACCCAGCCAGTTACAAACTCAACGGCCAATATGGCTATGCCGTAAAATGCCCAGCGCAGTGCAGCAGGCCACTTCTGCAACCTTCCATAAATTAGAGGAAGCGCTATGCCCGCAAGCCCATAAATGGGAAACATCCATATATACGACGTACCTAGTAAACGCCAATTGATAGGCTCGTTTTGCTGCACAGCGGTTATAGCATCAACTATAGCGGTAAAAAAAATCTCGGTAGTAATGCCAATGCAACCAAATGCAGCAAATAGAAAAAGATAGTTAGCTCTGCTCATGATGTAAAAATGGTTAAGAAACCTTAATTTATAATCATCATATCTGAAAATATAAACAATAATTTGCTTGACTCGTATTTATTGATGTAGCTTTGTGCTACTTAATCTTAAAGTTAAGTTAGGTTTTGGCAACAAAAAAACAACGCTTTATACTTTTGCTACTTACCCTACTTTTTGTTTGGGTAAATGGGATAGTTGCACCATACCAATGCATTCAGAAGGCAAATGCTAAGTCCGAAATCATCTCAACGGCTTCAGTAACTGCCAATTATTCGTATATACACCCTCAAGTTGTTCCGAGCCAGGCATCAGTACAAATTCCTGCCGAAGATGGAATAAATCATTTGCACAGTGCCTACCCTGCGGAAGAAACGTTTGAAGAGCAAGAAGAAGTAGACCATAAGGACGAAGAAGGTTTGCGGTACTTTCTGCTGCCAGATTACTTGCAACCAGTGGTCAATGCAACTCACAAGACCCTTCTAAGCTTACCGCACCCCGAGCAATTTAGCGCTACCCGCAAGCAGTCAACCTATCTGTTGGACTGCAGTTTTCTGATTTGAGTTAAATAGCATTTTCAAGCAAGCCAGTGTTCTGAGACCAGCTTTTGGACCGGACTAGCAGCTGCTACTATCTATTTCAATTCCAAATTCAGAAACATACTTTATGAGTTACAATATCCTTCCAAAGGACGGTATTGCCGGTTTAAAACAAAACTGGAAATCCGATTTGCTTTCAGGTTTCCTAGTTTTTCTAATTGCCCTACCGCTATGCCTTGGCATAGCCATGGCCAGCGGGTTTCCGCCAATTGCAGGCATCTTTACAGCTATTATCGGTGGTTTAATTGTAAGCCCTATGATGGGCTCTCGACTATCCATAAAAGGCCCCGCGGCAGGGCTCATCGCTATTGCCGTGGCAGCCGTAGCCGATTTGGGCCAAGGCGATGCCATGCTTGGGTATAAACTTGCCCTTGCGGTAGTAGTAGTTACTGGTTTTGTGCAAGTAGCATTTGCGTTGTTACGTTTAGGTCGCTTTGTCGATTTTTTCCCTACGGCAGCCGTACATGGAATGCTAGCAGCCATAGGCATTATTATTATTGCCAAACAGTTTCCGGTAATGCTCGGGGTAAAACCAGAGGCCAGCAACCCTTTATTGATGTTGGCCGAAATACCATCCATGTTTGCCAACCTCAACCCCGAAGTAGCCATTATAGGCGGATTGAGCTTGCTAATCTTATTCGGGTTGCCACTTGTAAAAATAGGTTGGGTGAAGAAAATACCCGCCCCAATGGTAGTATTGTTTATGGCTATCCCGCTTGGTTTGGTATTCGATTTAAGCCATGAGCACCAGTATCTTTTCCTCGACCACCACTTTAGCCTGGGGCCCCGCTTTTTGGTTACCTTGCCCGATAATATTACTGACGGCATAAACTTTCCCGATTTTAGTCAAATATTTACGGGCACTTCTATCAAGTACATCATCATGTTTGCCTTAGTTGGAAGCCTAGAATCTTTGCTGACTGTTAAGGCAGTAGATGGTTTAGACCCTTACCACCGCAAATCGGATCCTAACCGCGATTTGCTTGCCGTAGGCGTAGGAAACACCTTAAGCGGTTTAATAGGCGGCTTGCCTATGATTGCAGAAGTGGTACGTAGCTCGGCAAACGTGAATAATGGTGCCAAGACCCGGTGGGCCAATTTTTTCCATGGAGCACTATTGTTGTTTTTTGTTGCGCTGGTGCCAAACATGATTCATCAAATACCGTTAGCGGCATTGGCTGCTATGCTGGTATACACAGGTACTCGCCTAGCTTCTCCAAAGCTCTTTAAAGAGACTTACCAAGTTGGTAAGGAACAGATAGCGGTTTTTGTGATTACTGTTGTTGTAACCCTTGCCGAAGACCTTTTGGTGGGCATTGCAGCAGGCATTGTGCTTGAATTGTTAATCTATCTTTTCTCGGGGGCAAAATTAAACAGCCTGTTTAAGTTAAAAATTGACGCTACCGAGTTGCAAGAAGAAATAACCATAAAGCCCTCCGAATCGGCCACGTTTGCCAACTACTTGGGCTTTAAGAAATGCTTAGATAACATACCCTTGGGCAAAAAAGTGACCATTGATCTTTCGGGCATGAGATTGATTGACCATACTTGCATGGAACAGTTACATCACTTTGAGCATCAATACCCAAGAACAGGCGGCAGTGTGCACATTCATGGCCTTGAAGCCCTTAGGGCTTCGTCTTCGCACCCTTTAGCTGGACGAAGAGCCCTTAAAAAACAAAAAGCACTTTAACCTTACAGGCAGTTTGGAGAAGGGGTCTTCGTTCGTTTCGCAAGAAAAACGAAGGCCCCACTACCAATAATTTCTTTTGGAAATCAATTTATTGTTGAGGTATCTAGTTAACCAGACTAGTCATTTAACTGCTCGCACTCGGCAATTGGCTGCTATTAATCAATACATCCCAACTCACCCAAGCTACTCAACATGAAAAGGATAACCATACTCTTGGCATTTGCCATTGCAACTTTTGCTATGCAAGCCCAACAGATAAAAGAACTGAAACTAAAACTCAATGAAAGTGGCGATTTATACATTAAAACCACCTTTTTAAACCAAACTTGGCTGCGCTATAACCAAAGCAACCCTGGCACCTTAGCAAACAACAACCCCGCCAGCAATACTTTTGATATAGGCCTGCGCCGAACGCGCTTGCAGCTATTCGGCCAAATTACGCCACGCATATTTTTCTACACCCAATTGGGCATGAACAACTTTAACTATGCTAGCCAAAATGCAGGCAATCGTAAATTTCAAGTGTTTTTTCACGATGCGCTGGGCGAATTCAACGTGCTTAAAAACGATAACAAGCTGAAGTTAGGTGCGGGTTTGACCATAGCCAGTGGCTTATCTCGTTATAGCCAACCAGGCATTACCAGTATTATGACCATGGATGTGCCAGTGTTTGCGCAAGCAACCGTAGAGCAAACTGATGAATTTGCCCGCAGCTTGAGTTTCTATGCTCGCGGTCAAATTGGTCACTTTGATTACCGAGTGGTATTAAGCGACCCATTTTTGGTGCAAACCAATGGCACCACGCCGCCTGCAATATCAGAGAATGCCACTTTTGCCCTTAAAGGCCATCACATGAAATACCAAACGCTCTTAATTTGGAATTTCTTTGATAGCGAAAATCACACCACCCCTTACATGGCGGGTACATATCTCGGCACAAAAAAAATACTGAACCTTGAGGCAGGTGCTATCATTCACCCAAAAGCTTTATGGAGCAGCAACAGTATAGATACAAGCTACCATACTATGGTTTTGTGGAGCATTGCTGCATTTTTAGATATGCCCGTGAAAGATAAAGGCGCTGCAATAAATGCATACTTAGGTTATTTTAACACCGACTATGGCCCAGGTTATTTACGCAACAACGGTATAATGAATCCTGCCAGCGGAAGCGATGGTAAAAGCTTTAATGGCGGTGGAAACGCAGTACCCATGTTTGGCACTGGCCAAGAAATATATGCCCAAACTGGCTACAAATTTAAAGACAACCTCTTTGGCGAACTGGGTACCTTGATGCCATATGCAAGTAGCACCCTGTCGTTTTACGAAAGGTTGGCCGACCCCGTTCTGGTTTATAACATTGGCCTTAACTGGCTGATAAATGGCCATACCAGCAAAATTACACTGGACTATCAAAACCGACCGGTATTTACACCCACAACCGATAAGCCAGCGGCCAATGGCCGTCGCTCATCACTTACATTACAATACCAGATATACTTTTAATATAGTCATTTGCAGTTTTTCCCTTTGCTCCCGCTCAATTTCATCAATTGGTCGGGAGTTTTTTGTAAGCACCCTTATCTCTATCAATTTCTGAAACGGAGACGCCTCTTTGTACTTGCAATTGTTGTAAACGTTCAAGACTAACTTAACCTTACCCTGTTTACTGTTTTTCAGCATATACCATATCGAAACATTACCAAATCGTTGCGGAATGATAGCCGACGGTATGCAGCTTTCGCACTAAAACGACATTGCTCCAATAGTATGCTGAACAAAAAAACAAAACACAAAATTGCTAAAAAAAAGCCCCCATTACTGGAGGCTTTTAAGCTATTTCGGCTGTTTGCCATTAATGTGTTTTTACTATTTTTTGGTTGATTATTTCTTTTCCAACACTTGCTTTGATGTAATACACACCCACTGCATGGCCCGACAAGTCAACTGCTACTTCATTATTTGCGGTTACTGTGTTTTGATAGATAAGCTGCCCCAAACCGTTGTACAAGTTCACCTCGACTTCATCGGCGCTCCTCAGCATCAAGTAAACAATACCGTTAGTTGGGTTAGGATAAGCCGCTATTGCCCAACTATTGGCTAACTCGGCCACACCCACAGGCAAATATTCGTAGGCATCAGAAACTACCAAGCAAGTGCTCTCATCGCTTACCTTTACCGAGTAACTTCCCTCATCGTTGGCTACTATTTGGTTTGCTGTTTCGCCTACCAATTCGCTACCGTCTAACAACCATTGATATGAAACAAAAACCGCGGGCACCGAAAGTGTATTATTGCTGGCAGTAATTAATGGTTTGGCTGGCGCAAATTTTACCCCAACTTGGGTTATGTTATAATCAAAACAACCATTTGCATTTACTATGGTGTCGGTATACATACCATCAGTATAATACCAAGTGTTACCCAGCTTAATACTATCGCCATTGCAAATGTATATTTTGTTTAGCACGGTTTGGCTCTGCAACATAGTAAGCTGCAAAGTGCGTATACTATCGCATCCATTGGCAGCGGTCAAAGTATCTATATACACTCCTGCTGTGCTATAACCATCCACCACATCGCCTTGGCAGGCTATGACATCGTAAGTGTAGGTTATCTGTGGCAACACGGTGAGGGTTAAAGTACGCACACTATCGCAGCCATTTCTTGCAGTAAAGGTATCCACATACGTACCTGATTGGTTATACCCTGAGTAAAATTGGCCAAAGCAAATCGTTTGGGTTATAAAAGTTTGCGGGTTAGCCACTACTGTTAAGTTCAGGGTGCGTATACTATCGCAACCGCTGGTGGCCACAAATGTATCTATAAATGTACCTGAGGTGTTGAAACCTAAATAACTTTGCCCATTGCAGATTGTCTGGTTTATCACGGTAGCTATCATTGGCCTAACAATAAGATTAACATTACGTATGCTATCGCAACCATTGGCGGCCACATAAGTATGTCTAAACACGCCAGTAGCGCTGTGCCCCTCAAAAACATCGCCAAAGCATATGGTTGCAGTTACCGTGCTCGATGCATGCGGCAACACGGTTAGTTGTAGCTGGCGAATACTATCGCAACCTGCTGATGTAACAAAAATATCAGTATAATTTCCGCTGGCCGAATAACCAGCGTAGCTGCTGCCTTGGCAAATGGTTTTTGATACCGTGCTGGTTATAGCTGGTGTAACGTTCAAATGCAGCACCCTAATGCTATCACAACCGCTTATAGCGTTAAACGTATCAACATAAGTTCCGCTAAAGGTGTAGCCTGCATAGCTGCGCCCTTGGCAAATTGTAACGTTTATGGTATCTTTTATTAGCGGCAATACCGTAAGAAACAAGGTTCTTACACTGTCGCAACCAGTGACGTGAACAAAACTATCAATGTAAGTACCCGTTGCTGTATAACCCAAGTAGTTGTCGCCGAAACAAACCGTGCGGTTAACTATGGCATTATAAGGTTGGCGCACTACAAAATTGAGCGTGCGGATACTGTCGCAGCCACTGGCTGCAGTAAAAGTATCAACATAAGTACCGCCGACGGTATAACCATGGTATTGCTGCCCATAGCATACGGATATGTTAATGCTAGTTCTTACTGCCGGTTTTACGGTAAGCAGCAAAGTGCGCACACTATCGCAGCCGTTGGCAGTCAAAATCGTATCTCGGTATGTGCCCGCTGTGGTGTAACCTAAATAGCTTTGCCCTTGGCAAATAGTTTGTGAAATAGAACTGGTGGCATTTGGTTTTACGGTAAGCAGCAAAGTGCGCACGCTATCGCAGCCGTTGGCAGCCAAAAATGTATCGCGGTATGTGCCGGTTACGGTATAGCCTAAATAGCTTTGTCCTTGGCAAACAGTTTGTGAAATAGAACTGGCGGCATTTGGTTTTACGGTAAGCAGCAAAGTGCGCACACTATCACAGCCGTTGTCAGCTAAAAACGTATCGCGGTATGTGCCTGGTGCAGTATAACCTAAATAGCTCTGTCCTTGGCAAATTGTTTGTGAGATAGAACTGGCGGCATTTGGTTTTAAGGTAACAATTATAGAAGCAGAATCGCAAAGCGAAGCACCATTGTTACACTCTAGCAAACTTAATTGATAAGGGCCTATTGCATTCCAATCAACCTTTATATTTCGAGTACCCAAACCAGAAACAATGTTACCACCAGTTATACTCCAACTGTAAGTATTGCCAAAAATAGCTGGGGCACTGTAAGCAACGTTGCTAGGCGCCGAAGAGCATAACTGCGTGGGGCCGTTTATTTGCGAAACGAATGCAATGGTTGTATCGATATATACCACGGTGCCAAATACCGGGCCCCATTTGTTTGCGCCGTCTTGCACACGCATGTACAAGGTATGGTAGCCCATGACTACCGGTGCCGGAATGTTACCCCCTGCTATTTTCTCTATTGCGGTATTAAAATTGCCATCAAAAGCCAGCATTTTTGTGGCCTCGCCTTGGCCCGGGTCATTATCGAAAAAATACTCGGCTGCCGCCACTTCAATGCTAGGCAATATTGCGCCTGAAGAGTTAGCCTGAACTTCAACAACCGTATTAAAGGTTTGGCCCCAGTTGTTTTGATTATCCCTTACCCTAATATACAAGTTGTGAAAGCCTATTGCCGCAGGCACAGGTGCTACCTTTAATGCGGTTTCCAGGGCCTGGTCGAAATTTCCACCAATAGCCAACATGGTTACACCATTGCCTTGGCCTGGGTCGATATCCCAAAACAGCTCGGCAGCAGTTATTTGTAAAGAGCTTAAAATAGTGACATTGCTATTGATAACTTGGACCACCGCAGTAAACACAGGACCCCATTGGTTATCGGTACCCTTTAACCGAATGCTGAAATTGTGGATGCCCGATGAGGGTACTGCGATGTTGCCCACGGCAGATTCAATTGCATCATCAAAATTACCGTTTAAAGCTAGTAGCACGGTCCCGTTTCCAAAGCCAGGGTCGGTGCCCCAGAAGCACTCGGCTGCCGTTACTTGCAAAGTACCCGAAAAGGCATTGCCCGGCGACGAAACATCTACCACGGCACTATATGATGGGCCCCAATTGTTGTAGCCATCTTTAAGCCTAATGCTTAGTAAATGTTGCCCGGCACTTGGTGCAGTAGCCGAACCAATGGCCTGCTCCAAGGCTTCATCAAAATTACCATTGAAGGCCAACAGAGCGGTGCCGCTTCCAAAACCAGGGTCGGTACCCCAGAAGTACTCGGCTGCAGTTACTTGCAAAGTACCAGGCAAGACATTGCCCGCTGGCGAAACATCTACTACCGCGCTGAATGATGGGCCCCAATTGTTGTAGCCATCTTTTAGCCTAATGCTTAACAAATGTTGCCCGGCACTTGGTGCGGTAGCCGAACCAATGGCCTGCTCCAAGGCTTCATCAAAATTACCATTGAAGGCTAACAAAGCAGTACCGTTTCCAAAGCCAGGGTCGGTGCCCCAGAAACACTCGGCTGCAGTTACTTGCAAAGTACCCGACAAGGCACTGCCTGCCAACGAAACATCTACTACCGAGCTGAATGATGGGCCCCAATTATGGTATCCATCTTTTAGCCTAATGCTTAGCAAATGTTGCCCATCACTTGGTGCGGTAGCCGAACCAATAGCTTGCTCCAAGGCTTCGTCAAAATTACCATTGAAGGCCAACAGAGCTATGCCGTTTCCAAATCCGGGGTCGGCATCCCAATATAGTTCGCCAGTAGTTATTTCAAAAGGGAGGCTAACATTGGCTGTGGCAGGCACAATCTCAACGACTTGCATAAAAGTAGCGCCCCAACTATTGTTTGCAGCCTTTACCCTAACGCCGATGGTGTGTAAACCGGGTGCTGGCAAATTAGTTATGTCCTGAAACACACCCTCAAGTGCAGTGTTAAAGTTACCATCAACGGCAAGCATGATGGTGCCATTGCCTTGGCCTGGGTCGGTATCCCAAAAATACTCGGCTTGGGTTATCTGCCTGTGTTGTGCCAACATTGGCAGGGTACAACACAAGAGGGTAATCAGGCACACGATGCTAGCAAAATTGCGCATACTGTTTGTTTGTAGTTGCCTGAAATGGATTAACGATCGTAGCCGTCGGCTTGTATGCTTATGGTGCCCCCTACCCTAATATTGGCCGGCACGTTTACCATATATATTCTTGCAGCCCCTGCGTGAAGCGGGAAATAGTTGTTTAAACTAAACCCACCGCCATAAGCACCACAGTCGTTTACAGTTAAGTCAAGGTCATAGTATGGTGCCGAAGGGTTGCCCATATTTAGGCCACCAGCACCTTGAATGTTTCCGTCGGGGGCCAACAATACGGCAGCAAAATTATTGTTTGAATTGGTGCTAAAAGTACCTGTTGTTCTGCGCGCTGCAGCAAGGTCTGCATCAATAGTATTGTATATAAACGTTACCGAAGGCACCGCGCTTATGTTTGTAATGCCAAAAATATTGCTGCTGCTTGTTGAGTTTAGGTCAACCAAGTTATTCATCACCTCAATTATACTGCTTGCCGAATTGGTAGAAATACTAACCCCATACACATTGGCTGTGGTTACTGACCCGGTTATTGATACGGTATTGTTGCTCAACCTATTGGTTACCGTGTTTAGCACTCTTGACCTAGAAACAACAATACCTATGTTTCGGGTATATACCAAATTGTTCCGGATATCAAAGAAATGGGTACCCGATGTCCAAGCAATGCCAAATGCTGCGGTAGTGGCACTAATGTTACTCACCTTGTTACCGATAATTTTAATAACATCGCTGGTTACTAAAGTTTCTGGCACAATGGCTATAGCTGAATTGTTGGCATTAAAGGTAATATCGCAACCAATTATACTTCCTGCCCTGATTAACAAGCCGCCATTTGCAAGAACGGTATGCACCGTATTTACATTATACCCGTTTGCGGAAATCAAAACCGAGCCCGACTGTAATAGGCTTCCCATAATATTGAGTTTGGTGCGAGCGGCAACATTACCTGCCGCCGTGCCTGTTATATTGCCAGACAGATTGCGCATACCAACTATAGTAATTTCTCTATTGTCGGCCGGTACAATAGTATAAACGCCTTGCACAATAAAAAAGGTATCGTTGGTAAAGGGTAAAAACTGAAGGCTCTTGTTAACCGTCACGTCTTCTATCCAAGGGGCATTGCCACTCCTGTTTTTGATAATAATTCTGTCGCCATCGTTGGCGGCGGCCACAGCTGCGCTTATCGAAGCATAATTAGGTGCTAGTGCAAACTCTTCTACTAGCAAGTCGGAGGCATAGGTTTTGAGGGTCATTACCGCCAAAAGGCAGCAAAGCATCATTGAAGTTTTCATTTCGGTTGTTTTAAGTTGTTGCCAATTTGCTCAAACTGTTTTGTCAGCGTGAACAGTAATCCATTTATCAGGATTTTGTGCGTTTTGCAGTGGTTTTGGACTAACCGCATTTATCATTACGCAACTATTAAAGCAAGGTTTCAGCAGCAACCTAAAAATTAAGTGTAAATACTTACACCAAGACAAGAAGCCATTCAATTTCAGGATGTAAAGCGTTAGCCTAAAACACACAAATGTATGCCACAAGCCAACTAGCTATGCACAGGAAGGGAACTATTAAAAGGGCATTAAAAAATCAATGATTGGCTAGATATTTCTCTGGGTCGACTTTAAACTCATCTTTGCAGCTCGATGAACAGAAAGGATAGATGCCACCATTGTAATGGGCAGTATCAGCAATTTTCGAATTAGCCAAATTCATCTTGCAAATGGGGTCAATGGTTGAGATTAATTCGCTGGGAGCAATATTAATACCCGGCTTGCCATTGGGCGATGAGGTATCCATAGTATGTTCAGGGGCAGCAGTACCGCCGCACGACGCCAATGTTAATAACAAAACAACGGCAAAAAGATGGCTCAACTTTATTGTCATGGCTATTCTATTTAACTTTGTACCTTGCAAAGATAGCCAATATAAAGGCTACCTGAAAGAACACTATGCAGCAATTTAGAACAGAGGTATCTGTGCCCGAATCGGCGCTTAAATTAAGCTACCACAGCCGTATGCTGTTTATGGGCTCATGCTTTACCGAGCACATTGGTAAGCGCCTATGGGACTATAAGTTCCGAATCAACCTCAACCCGTTCGGTATTGTTTACAATCCGCTTTCTATACACCAGCATATACAATTGCTGCTTAACAACAAGCAGTTTAGCAATTCAGAGCTATTCTACCACCAAGACCTATGGCATAGCTTTCAGCACCATGGCCGTTTTTCTGGGCCCGACCCAGTACAGACTACCAAGCGCATAAACGACGCCCTTGCTGCCGCCCGTGAAGACCTGTTGCGCAGCAATTGGCTGGTAATAACCCTTGGCTCGGCTTGGGTTTACGAACACCAAGCCACAGGCCAAGTAGTGGCCAACAACCACAAACTGCCCGATACTGAGTTCCGCCGCTATATGCTGGATGCCGATAAAATAGCCGACACGCTGGGTACCACCTTACTGCAACTGCGCAAACACAACGCCAAATTAAACGTACTGCTATCGGTAAGCCCAGTGCGCCACTTAAAAGACGGAGCCGCTGGCAACCAATTGAGCAAAGCGACCTTAATAGTAGCGGCACATAAAATTGCCGCCCAAGCGGACTTTATACATTACTTCCCAGCATACGAGATTGTGATGGACGACCTGCGCGACTATCGCTTTTATAATGCCGACATGATTCACCCGAGCCCAGTGGCTATTGATTATGTTTGGGATAAATTCCAGAAGGCATACATCGACCGCCGTGTGTTACCTATTATGCAACAGGTTGAAGAAATACGCATGGCCCTGAGCCACCGCCCCTTTAATGCCGATACTGATGGCCACAAGGGTTTCTTAAAACGCAACCTAGTAAAGGCCATGCAGCTAAAAGCCGCCTACCCCGAAATGGATTTCGAAAGAGAGATAGCCTATTTTAAAGGGTAGCTTTTTTGAGACACAAGACGCAAGACACAAGACACAAGACTTTTTCTCAATGCCGTTAGATTGTGTCTTGCAGCAACACTATGTAGTGCGCGCTATCGGCACATAACTCAAGAAATTCCATGGACCATGGACCATTGACTGTCGACCCTCGACTAAAATCCCTTAAATCCCCTCAAGGCTTCGTAACCTTTTAGGTAGGTGCTGTCGGTGGAGTTATAGATGGGGTAAAAGCCTTCCTCATTCCACAACTGGCGGGCAAAGTGAGCTTTTATCAAGGTACGTAAGCGGCCCTCCAAGGGCGCCAATCGAACCATATCAATTTTAGCACCCTCGCCTTCGGCATACGCCAAAAACTCGCTAAACCATTGGTTGGTTACCTGGAAGTTTTCCTTAAAGTATTCGCTATTGGTATACTGCTTGAAGCCTTGTGGGTTGTTGCTATAGAATTTATAAACAAACTGCGGCACAAAGCCCTGCAAAGACGATAGATATTGCACATCTATGGTAGTATCAATCGGCACAAACAAATCGGGCACAATACCGCCACCACCATAAACTACTCGTTTGCCCATGGTATAATACTTCAACGAATCGGGAAACTGAACACTGTCCATGCTAAAAAACTCACCCGTTTCCAGGCGGTGGTCTAAGTCGCCATTGTAAGCGTCCAAATCATCATAAGGTTTTTGTATGCACCTGCCCGATGGAGTATAGTAACGTGCTACCGTAAGGCGTATTGCCGAGCCATCAGACATATCATACTGCTCTTGTACCAATCCTTTACCAA